>JANXVQ010000549.1 GCA_025351545.1 Spirosoma sp. | reverse complement strand
TGTTTGTCGAGCATTATTATTTACTCATCCCACTAACCCTCTTTACTGTCTATTTCGCCGTCTTCGACAATTACGCCCGCTTACTTTACGATCCTGTTACAGGAACATTGCTCCAACAATTCGTTCAGCGCGTGTTGATTTTACTGGCGGGTGGTTTGTACTGGCTCGGCTGGGTTACGTTTTCTCAATTTCTGGGTGTCTGGCTATTGGCGTTTTTCGTGCCGGTAGTGTTCATGATCATCAGCGTTTCCCGCGACGAAGCTTTATTTTTCAGTCGCAAGTTTGTTTCAGTTGACGCCAATCTGCGCCGGAATCTGACGCGCTACGCCGGACTAACCCTTACCTCGGCCCTATCGACACAGATCGTCTGGACGATTGATAAGCTGATGATTAACAGTAAACAGGGTTTGGGTGATACCGGTATTTATGGAACGGCGTCCTATTTTGCTGCCGTTATTGCCGTCCCCGCAACGGCTTTGTATAAAGTTTCCGGTACGCTTATTGCCGAATCCTGGAAAACAAATGACCTGAAAAACATTGCGACCATTTACCGAAAAAGCTGTTTGAATCAACTGATTGCGGGTTGTTTGGTCTTTGTCGGCGTAGCGGCTAACCTTTCCAGCGTGTTTCAATTTCTTCCGCCCAGCTATGAAGCCGGTTACTACGTAATTCTGTGGTTAGGGCTGGGTAAACTGATCGACATGGCAACGGGCGTAAACGGCACGATTTTGAATACATCGCGTTTTTATGTGTATGACACGTTATTTTTTGTAGCACTGGTTTTCATTACTATTGCAGTCAACTTATACCTGATACCCCGTTTCGGCATCAATGGAGCCGCTATGGGAGCTGCGCTGGCAGCCCTACTTTACAACCTCGCCCGCACACTGTTTGTTGGGTTTGCGTTTCGGCTCCAGCCCTTTACATGGCGTAATGCAGCCGTAGTCGTGCTGGCCGCGTTCATCTGGTTTCTGGCTGAACAAGTGCCACATGCAACAGGCTCACGATGGTTGTTGGGCATTGATATAGCGGTACGATCTACGGCTATATCAATCCTGTTTCTGGTTAGTGTTTATGCGTTAAAACTATCACCTGATGCCAACGAATTGCTGAATTCCGGTTGGTTGCGCATCAGAAAAACAATCTCAAAGTAAACGGCTCTATACCGATAGACCCCCACTGGTTATACTATGCGAAAACTCCTTATTCAACTGTTCGGCCTCGATTTGCTCTATAAAGTACGCAAGTCTCGCGTTGTTAATTTTCTACCCCGGCTCCGGCAGGCCAGTCGAAGCTACAACTTCCGCTATGGGCAGATTTTAAATAGGGGCGTTACCTCACGTGAGGACACTAATTTCACGTATGAACTAACCGAAGATAACATTTTGTATCTGGCTCATACAGTGGCCGTAGTAGCCAATGTCAAACCAGAAACGGTGCTGACTTACATCCGGGAAGCTCAAACGGATGAAGTGCTTCGTCAGTATGTTCTGGATAAAACTAAAGTATCATCGTATCGTCGGGTGGCCGACTTGCGTGTTGAGTTTGGTCGGCGACTGGGCTGGTATGCGCTGGTTCGGCTTCAAAAGCCTGCTGTTGTTATTGAAACGGGCGTTGATAAAGGATTAGGTGCTGTGTTGCTCTGTTCGGCGCTGTTACGCAATCGGGCCGAAGGCAATCCCGGTCGTTATTACGGCACAGACATTGCGCCCAAGGCCGGCTATCTGCTCGATGGCGCTTACAAAGAGGTTGGAGAAGTGCTTTATGGCGATTCACTCACCAGTCTGAAGGCGTTTAGCAAACCCATTGACCTGTTCATCAACGACAGCGACCATTCGTCGCAGTACGAACATGACGAATATCGGGTTGTGCTGCCCAAGCTTAGTACAACAGGTATTATCCTGAGCGACAACGCTCATGAAACAGGTGTACTGGCCCGTTTGTCGCTGGAAGTAGACCGTAAATTCGTTTATTATCAGGAGGTTCCAAAAGGCCACTGGTATCCCGGGGCTGGTATTGGTTTTTCGTATTCGTAGCATTTATGTGGCTCTTTCGCTATCTTTTCACGAACTTCTACCGGGCTATCCAGACCGCCAACGGTCGTCGGTTGTTGTGGTTATTTTTTCGGTATGCCGGTCGGCCTCGCCACCAGAGCGGTGTAATTCCGTTTTTACACTATCGGTTTCAGGTGCCCGATGCGCTCTCATTTGTCTGGCAGTTCAAAGAGATTTTTGCTGATGAATCATACCGGTTTAAGTCCGATTCAGCCGAGCCGGTCATTTTAGACTGTGGTGCCAACATTGGTTCAAGTCTTGCTTATTTCCGGCAGACTTACCCCAAGGCACGCATCATTGCGTTTGAAGCCGATCCTGATATCGGCGCCATTCTCAAACAAAATTTGCTTTCAAATCGGATTGAGAACATAGATATCGTTAACAAAGCGGTTTGGATTGATGACGCAGGTATTGATTTTGGGAGTGGCGAAGCCGATTCAGCCTCGTTGTTTTCACAAACAAATCGTCGGCGGGTGCCGTCGGTCCGATTGCGTGATTACCTCTTGCGTGAACCACGTGTCGATATGCTCAAAATTGACATTGAAGGCGCAGAAACAGATGTGTTGACCGACTGCCGCGATGCCCTGACCAATGTCCATAATCTGTTTATCGAGTATCACGCCTACATCGGACACCCGCAAACGTTGGGTATTGTAGTGCAGATTCTGGAAGAGAATGGATTCCGTTATTACATCGACAGCAACCAATCGCGCCCGCGCCCACTGATAAACCATCGGTATCGGGGCAACGATGTCATGGATTTGCAACTCAATATTTCTGCTTATCGCCCGTGAGAGTTACGCACCTGAGCACGTATCACCTTTTTGGTGGCGCGGCAGTGGCCGCCAATCGTCTCCATCGGGCTCTACAAAAACAAATCTGGGCAGACGATCCCGTTGAAAGTACCATGCTTGTTGGCACGGCAAATCGGTTGGAATCCCATCGTCCTGCTCCGGGCGTTTCTTACTTAGCCAATAATTTTCTGGCCGAGCAAACCGCTTTCGGGCGATTTGTCGCTGAGCGGTTGTATTTCCTCCCCCAGGAGCGCGATCATTCTGTACGGTTTCAGTTTTCGCCCGCCAAGTTTGGAGCCAATCTCAACTTTCATCCAGCCATTCAACAGGCTGATATAATACACATACACTGGATTAATTTCGGTTTCCTATCGCTCAACGGGCTGCGCTCACTATTCGATTTAGGGAAGCCTATTGTCTGGACATTACACGACCAGTGGGCCTTTACGGGCGGTTGCCATTATTCGCGCGGTTGCGATCATTTTTTGAGCCACTGCCGCCAATGCCCATACCTGAAAAAACCGGGCGAACACGATTTATCCTTTACGGTTTTCGAGAAAAAGAAACAGCTCTTCAACAAGGCCAACGTGCATTTTACACCACCGAGCCATTGGTTAGCGGACGAAGGCCAACGAAGCGACTTGCTGCACGAATTTCCGTTCACGGTTATTCCTTACGCCATCGACCAGAACAAGTTTCGTCCGCTTGATCGAACGGAGGCCAGCGCTTGCTTTGACCTGCCGGACACAGGCAAACCACGGCTTTTATTTGGCAGTGCCAACATTACGGATCCCCGCAAAGGGTTCACCTATTTTGCGCAGGCCCTAACGATCCT
>JANXVQ010000530.1 GCA_025351545.1 Spirosoma sp. | reverse complement strand
TTTCAACATCGGCAACCTCGTCGTCCGTTAATTCTTTGAAATCGTTTGGAATGCGCTCGAATTCAGCCTGTTTAATTTCGTAGCCTTTTTCTTCCAGAAACTTCTGTATACTCCCGAAAGCGGTAAACTCGCCGTAGATTACGTACTGGCTGGTTTCATCGTCCAGTTCCACGTCGTCTCCGCCAGCATCAATAAGTTCAAATTCAAGTTCTTCCTGATCTATACCTTCGACGGGAATTCGGAAAACCGATTTACGGTCGAACATAAAGTCAAGCATTCCCTGCGTCCCTAAACTACCGCCCAGTTTATTGAGGTAGCTACGAACATTGGCAACGGTGCGGTTGTGGTTATCGGTTGCGGTTTCAATAACCAGTGCGATGCCGTGTGGGGCATAGGCTTCGTATACGATTTCTTTGTAATCTTCCTGGTCCTTCGATATAGCTTTTTTGATGGCCCGATCCACGTTTTCCTTCGGCATGTTGGCCGCTTTAGCGTTCTGGATAATGGCTCGGAGCCGACCGTTGGTATTGGGTTCGGGACCACCACTTTTAACGGCCATCACGATGTCTTTTCCAATACGGGTGAAGGTCTTAGCCATCTGCCCCCACCGTTTCATTTTGCGAGCTTTTCGGTATTCAAATGCGCGTCCCATTGTAATGGATTGATTAAAACACAGAAGTTTTTACCAGGTTAACGAAGCTTTTTCATAGTCTCCGTGCAGTCCTGTTATCTCCGTAATTGACTATATTATTTTTTCACAAACTCTTCTTCAAACTCAATAATTTCCTGACCGCGCAACAAATCGTCAAACGTTTCGCGCTGACGAATCAGGTAAGGATGTCCTTCATAAACCAACACTTCGGCCGGGCGAAAACGGGCATTGTAATTCGACGCCATACTAAAGCCATACGCGCCCGCATTCTCAAATGACAGCACATCGCCGGGCCGGACTTCAGGCAAGGATCTATCGGTAGCAAACGTATCCGTCTCGCAAATATACCCGACCACGTTGTACGTTTTTTCGGCTGGAGCCGCACCCGTTACCGGCGGGTGCGAGATGTTTTTTATGTCGTGATAGGAATCGTACATCATCGGGCGAATGAGGTGGTTCATTCCTGAATCGACGGCAACGAATGTCCGGGTTGGGTTTTCCTTGACGATATTCGTCTTTACCAGCAAATGCCCGCTTTCGCTTACTAAAAACTTACCCGGCTCGAACCAAAGTTCGATGTCGCGCCCGTATTGTTGGCAAAAATTCTGAAACGCTTCCGATACCTGACGACCCAATTCGGCAACATCAGTAATGTGATCGCCTTCTTTGTAAGCAACTTTGAACCCGCTTCCGAAGTCGATAAACGTCAGATTAGGGTAATCGTTGGCAAGGTCAAACAGAATATCTGCCCCGCGCAAAAAGGCGTCGGCATTCTTAAAATCGGAGCCGGTATGAATGTGTAATCCAGCAACCGAAATTTGATATTTCTCCACCAGTTCAAGCATGACAGCCCGTTGCAGAATCGAAATTCCAAACTTAGAGTCGGCATGGCCCGTCGAAATTTTGATATTCCCGCCCTCACTGATATGGGGATTGATACGCACACTGATGGGCACCTGGCTCCCGTAGGTCTGGCCAACCCATTCCAACAGGGGCAGGCTGTCTACATTCAGTTGTAAACCAAGGGCAACGGCTTCGCGAATTTCGTCGAACGATACGCCACTGGGCGTAAACATTATCTGGCTCGGCTCAAAGCCAGCCAACATGCCCATTCGGGCTTCGTTAACCGATACCGAATCCATTTCAACGCCCTGGTGGCGCATTAATTTTAGAATCGATATATTCGTAAGCGCTTTGGCAGCGTATTTTATCTTTAGGTTGACCCCGCTAAAGGATGACCGGAGCAAGCCGATTTTTTCAATAATTTTGTCGGCATCATATACGTATAAAGGTAGACCGAATTCATCGGCTATATCCAATACGTTGACACTCTGAATCTGGTAGGTACGGTTATTTAGTTGCATGACTTCCTTGAACGAACCGCAAAATTACGCCATCTTTCCACTATGTACAAAATTCATCGTTTTCTGGTCGCCATTGTTTTCGTAGTGCCATTTGCGCTATTCGGGCAGCAGGTCGCAAAAACGCCAACGACGCGTACCTCACCAACGATGGCGGCTCCGTCTGGCAACCGAAAAGTCAGCAGTGCAACCGCCACCCAATCCCTTCAGTCAGGGCCGATGGCAGGCTATTCTGATAGGCGCGAAGTGATGCTTTGGGCGCAAACCAAACAACCTGCTTATGTTCAGATTCGATACCATGAAACAGGCAGTCCAACGGTTGGTAAACCAATTCCCACTCATTTGACAGATGAAGTGTACACCAACCGGCAAACGGTTTTTATAGCCCACCTGCTCGCCGATCAGGTGGAACCCGGAAAAATGTACGAATACGCCGTGTTAATCGAGGGCCAGAAGGTGAGCCTGCCCTACCCGACACAGTTCCAAAGCCTGTGCCAATAGCGGACCGACCCTCCGACGTTTTCCTTCGGCGTAGGAAGTTGCACGTACGTCAACGAACCTGACGTTGATCGACCCGGTAAACCCTATGGCGGAGGCTATGAACATCAACGTTTATGATCAAAAATGAGCCGAACGCTGGAGCCGTGATCTGCGGGCGAATGAATTGAACTAGTTTGACGTCCTTTGTCAGCATCCTGAAAACATTATGACCATACACAAATTTCCTGATCACGCTACGCTGTCGCAATACACGGCCGAGCATATTGCCGCTATAATTAACCAGAAACCCACCGCGACACTCTGTCTGGCATCGGGCGATACGCCTATTGAAACCTATCATCGGTTCGTTGCCCTGGCGCAAGCGAAACGCGTAGATGTTAGCCAATGTACGTTTGTCGGCTTGGACGAATGGGTTGGCTTTGGGCCTAATGACTTCGGCAGCTGCTCGTATTACGTGTTTCGCGATCTGTTTACGCCACTGAATTTACGACCCGATCAAATTCACGTTTTCGATGCAAAAGCAACCGATCTCGCAGCCGAGTGCGACCGCATTGACGCGGTGATTCAATCACGAGGTGGGCTTGATTTATTGCTCGTCGGCATGGGAATGAACGGCCATATCGCGCTGAACGAACCGGGCACGCCCTTCACGTTAGGTTGCCACGTTGTTGAACTGGCCGAAAGCACAAAGACCGTTGGTCAGAAATATTTCGAGAAAGAAACAACACTAACACAGGGAATTACCATTGGCCTTCGCCATTTAACAGAAGCTCACGAAGTTATTCTGCTGGTTAGCGGGTCGAAAAAGGCGCCTGTTTTACGCGAGGCATTACACGGCCCTGTTACCGAACAAATGCCCGCCAGTATTCTGCAAACGTATCCCAACGCTCAAATTTGGGTAGACGAAGCCGCCGGAAGTTTACTGACTTAATTAACTGTACTCACATAGTCAAGACCACTTGTTTTTTTATTGGTACGGCATCTATATCTCCGCGAAACATCACGGCTGGGTCATCGCCGTTTTCCAGGATACCGAATAAAATTCGTTGCCATTGTTCATCATTCGTTGTATGTTCAACGGTGAATGACACCTTATGATGCTGCCGAATGACCATTAATACCCTTCCTGCTACTTCCCGCCGAACTGAAATTCTCGCTGGCATTTCGACCTTTCTGGCAACAATGTACATCATTGTTGTTAACCCGGCTATTCTGAGCCAGGCTGGTTTGCCGTTTAGTGGCGTATTGACAGCTACGGTTTTGCTATCGTTTTTCTGTAGCCTGATGATGGGCCTTTATGCCCGAAATCCTATTGTGGTAGCGCCGGGAATGGGCTTAAATGCCTTCTTCACATTTACGGCGGTTAAGGGCATGGGAATCCGGCCCGAAGTAGCTTTAGGAGCTGTTTTTTGGGCTGGCGTATTATTTTTATTACTATCCGTACTCAATGTCCGGTCAGCCATTGTACGGGCTATTCCCCTACCGCTGCGCTATGCCGTTTCGGCTGGGATTGGACTATTTATCACGCTCATCGGTTTCGAGAACGCCAAATTCATTGTTGCAAATCCGGCTACATTAGTCAGCGTTGCTCATCTGAATGATCCCATTGTACTGACGTTTATTTTTGGTCTGTTACTGATGAGTGTGCTGGTCGTTCGCGACGTACCGGGGGGCATTATTATCGGTATTGTTCTGACAACTCTCGCAGCCTGGCCCATCGGTCGGTACTGGGGTGACGCATCGGCCGTTAATTTCGGACAAAAAACGCTGGTAAATTTTCAGGGAATCTGGGCCGCACCCGATTTCTCGCTGCTTGGCAAATTAGACCTGATGGGCTCGCTGTCGTGGTCGCTGTGGCCAGTGATATTTGCCTTCGCCTTCACCGACTTATTCGATAGTTTATCCACCTTTGTGGGCGTTGCCGAAGCGGGTGGCTTGCAGGATAGTGATGGACAACCCCGCAATCTGAACCGTTCGCTCCTGACCGATGCCGTAGCAACCACGCTGGCGGGCTTATTCGGAACAAGCCCCGGCACAGCCTACATAGAGTCGGCGGTGGGCATTGCGCAGGGCGGGCGCACAGGCTTGACGGCCATAGTGGCGGGTTTCTGTTTCCTGCCTTTTCTCTTTCTTTCGCCCCTGTTATCGGTCATTCCGGCCATTGCAACGGCCCCGGCGCTGGTACTGGTTGGCGCTTTTATGATGAAACCCATTACGCGGATCGAATGGGGCCGGTTAGACGATGCGCTGCCTGCCTTTCTGGCGCTCGTGCTCATTCCGTTCAGCTACTCAATTACGCAGGGGTTAATCTGGGGATTTTTATCCTGGACAGTTGTGAAAGTGGCGGTAGGTAAAAGCCGCGAGGTGCCACTGGGCCTGTGGATTATTGATGTATTTTGTATTCTGGCCCTCACGGCTGGTCATTGATTTATTAATTGCTTTATGATGAATAACCGCTTACTTTTTTTACTTCTTTTCCTTTCCCATTTCAGCTTTGCCCAACGCTATAAACCTCGTCCAATAACGGGCTTACTGGGTGCTTTTGGCGCGGAGGTGGCCCTCGTTAAAGAATCATTGAAAAGGCCAAAAACAGTCATTGTCGATGGCATTTCCTTCACCACCGGGCGCATTGGTAATCAACGGGTTGTGGTAGCCGAAACGGGTATCGGCAAAGTTAACGCAGCCATGACAACGGCCCTGATGTTAGATCACTTTCGCCCCCGGCGCGTTTTATTTACGGGTATTGCGGGCGGGACAAATCCCGATCTCCAGCCCGGCGATATTGTTATTGCCGGCCGAACGGCCCACCATGATTATGGCTCTATCACCGACAAGAATACGCCCACCAGGCAAACACGAAACGCCATTACGAAACAGTTTAACCCCATTTATTTTCCAGCCGACTCAGTATTAATGCGGTTAGCCGAGTCAGTGGTAAAAAGCGTTCCGTTAGAAGGTATCCCGCTGGCATCGGGAGGTGTTTCAGACCGGCCCGTGAAGGTTATAACGGGCACCGTCGTAACGGGCGATGTATTTGTAGCATCGCCTGATAAAGCGCGTATTCTCCGGACAGATTTCGGGGCCGACGCTACCGAAATGGAAGGAGCTGCCGTAGCGCAGGTCTGTTATCAAATTCAGGTTCCACACCTGATTATCCGTAGCCTGAGTGATCGGGCCGATGCAGAAGCCCATATTGCATACGATAAATTTTATCCAACAGCCGCCCGGAATTCAGCCAAACTGGTTATTGCTCTTGTACAGGCATTATAAGACTTTACCTCTTCCTCAGAAAAGTTATTGTTTCGTTAGGACTAGCTGCTTTTTTCTCATATTTGACTATATCAACTCCTTCATCCTTGCTACAAAACTCAATAATACCTTCGGCAACAAACCCATTTCGGTCATTTTGGTGGGCCGGTTATGAATGCACCGATCAGCAAAACTGCTTTGGCAACCGCGTTGATTTACTTCGGAGATCAGGGCATCTGCAACTGATTCAAGAAGATTACGAACAACTCAACAGGTTCAATATCCGTACCGTCCGGGAGGGTATTCAATGGAGCCAGGTCGAAAAAAGAGCGTATCAGTATGACTGGAGCGTTGTCGAAAGTATGCTCACGGCTGGGAATCGGCAGGGGATTCAGCAAGTTTGGGACCTATGCCATTTCGGATATCCTGACGACTTAACGCCCCTGCACCCCATGTTTGCCCGGCGGTTTGCGGCCCTTTGCCGGGCGTTTGTTCACTTCTATCGCGGACATTATCCCGACGATACCCTGATTGTGACGCC
>JANXVQ010000497.1 GCA_025351545.1 Spirosoma sp. | reverse complement strand
CCCCTGTTGTCCACCTAGTGGGAAAGCGACGCCATACCGGGCCGAAATGTTGAATGTGACGTATTGCTGATACGGTGATGGAAAAGCGTTATCACCCGTATTGTCGTTTTTATACTGCGCCCAGGCCGTTGTTGTTAACGCCAAAAGGGCAAATAAGGCTATTATCGGTTTCATGATTACTTATTGAGTAGCCTTTAAATAAGGCGATTGGTTAAAAATGGCGGTTACGGCTGTGTCCACTGCTTGCTGATCCGTAATGTCGGTGCCACGAATCGTTGCGTCATAAATGACATTCAGTTGTGGCTGCTGTGTACCCGTAGTTACCGGACGGTTTTTTAGATCAACAATCTGAATTTCCCAGTACTGGTCGGTCACCTGGTAGGTGTAATAGCTGGGGTAATAAGGTGAATATCCATAGCCACCATATCCGCCTAAGCCACCGCCCCAATAGCTTGAATAATATGAATAAGGATTTGAGGCAACACCCGTATATTGATTATTGACCCGAATAACGGCCACGCCCAAATCGGCACTGCCGCCCTTGGTAACCCGCTGGAATCCTTTAGCTGTCAGCCCATTGGCTATGTTCGTTACGAATCGGCTCGAAATGTCGGTTTGAGTCATAGCATAGCTGTTGTTCGACTCGATTACCACCGAGTCGGGCAGGCTAAACGTCTTATACTGACCAAAATTAACTGAGCGGTCGTAGTTCGTGATATATACCGGACTATCGGCTGGACTCAGATCGTTGATTGCCTTATCGCGGCAGGCCGTCAAGCCCCCACCTACCAGCAGCAGCAAAGCCGCCCACAGACTCCACTTTCTTAATTTAACTTGTTGATGCATTTTCATAGTTCTGTTTGTTGTATTACTATCTATAAAACGAATAGACTACTGGGAAGGTTGTCAATAGAATTAAAATGTTACTAAAATTCGTGCGAAAAGGAGACATATTTTTGTGGAACTTTACATTCCAATCAGCGCGTTTATAACGCCTTTAACGTAGGAAAACTATGGATTTTATGGAGTCAATTCGGGGCATGTCATTTTTCGATATGCACGTCCACATGACCTCACGCACCACCGACGACTATCAGGCTATGGCCGATGCGGGCGTGGTGGCCTTAATTGAACCGGCTTTCTGGTTAGGACAGCCGCGTACGGGTGTGGATTCGTTCCGGGATTATTTTGCCAGTCTGGTAGGATGGGAGCGATTTCGGGCGTCGCAGTTTGGCATTCGACATTACTGCACTATCGGATTAAACTCCAAAGAAGCGAATCAGGAAGAATTGGCCGAGCAGGTTATGGAAATCCTGCCTTTATTCATCTATAAGGAAGGCGTTGTGGGTATTGGCGAAATTGGATTCGATGACCAGACGCCCGCCGAAGACAAATATTATCGGGCACAACTGGATTTAGCCAAAGAAGCTGGCTTGCCGGTGCAGATTCATACGCCCCACCGCGACAAAAAACAAGGCACGAGCCGAAGCATGGATATTGCGATCGAACATGGTCTGGCACCGGGTATGGTTATCGTCGATCATAATAATGAAGAAACGGTGCGCGAAGTGTTGGACCGGGGTTTTTGGGCCGGTTTTACCATTTACCCGTTTACCAAAATGGGCAACGAACGAATGGTTGATATTGTGAAACAATACGGGCCGGAGCGCATCATGATCAATTCTGCCGCCGACTGGGGCATCAGCGATCCGCTGGCTGTGCCTAAAACGGCTGCGTTGATGAAACAGCGTGGTATTTCGGATGAGGCTATCAAACTCGTAACCTTTACCAATGCCGTAACCGCCTTTGCCCAGAGCGGCCAACTGAGTCTTGAAGACCTCACACGGCCGATGGGTATTGACCAGAGCCAACGGTTTAATGGTAGCTCAGTTTTGCGGGGCGGGCAGGCGCCAAGAGTAGACAAAGAATCAACAATTATTAAATAATAACGTAGTGTCGGCGGGCCGCCCGCGCGGTTCTCAAAACCGACACGCGTTTCAGGCAATATGTCGGTTTTGAG
>JANXVQ010000484.1 GCA_025351545.1 Spirosoma sp. | reverse complement strand
GATATGCAAAATCCCGAAGTGCAGGCTGCAATATATGAATTGAAGAAACGTAATGCCGAACGCACAAAAAAAGGGGTATGATTTTATTTTTCCGGGTGGGGTCAATAACACGTATGTGTTTGTAACTGACCAACAAATTGTTTACGAACTCAAATTCAAACCTAGCAGCTACATCTTTGGCATTCAACCACCTTTTACTGAATTCGCCTTTGAATTTGTAATCGAAGTTGCCGAAAACCCGCTTCCCAAACTTCCTCCACCAGACGCAGGCATCCCACCTACTCTTGTGAGTATCTTCAACGATTTCTTTGCGCTAAACGAGACTGTTGTGGTTTATGTCTGCGAAAATATCGATGGTCATGCTAAAGCCCGTAACCGAAAATTTACTCAGTGGTTCGAGCAAACAAAACAAGGAAAGCTAAGTTTTGTAAAATTTGATTACCGTTTCGGAACCGAAACGGAGTTCTTTTATACGTCACTTATTACACGAATTGACAACCCGCGAATGGCTGATGTAGTTACGGGTTTCCAGAAATTATCGGTTGATTACAGTAATCCTGAAAAGTGATAGAAAACATTATTTCACCGGCGAGCCGTCCCGAATTTCTTCGTTAGCCGCAGTAATTAGTTGATCACCTTCGGTTAGTTGACCGAATACTTCGATTTTATCGTCGGCGTCAAGTCCCTTTTTTACCGGAACCCATTCGGCTTTGTGGTCCTTAACCCGGATGACGAAAACCCCGGTTGTCGAATTGACAACGGCTGATTTCGGCACAATGAACGTGCTCGTTTTGGTTGGCAACGGAAGGGTTACTTCAGCCACCATACCGGGCAACAGCTTTTTGTCATTGTTAAGCACATCCACTTCGACCCGTTCAGCCCGTAAGCGTTTGTCCAATGCGCCCGATAGACGTTTTACCTGACCGGTAAATTTCTTGTCGGGAAACGTCTTGACCGTAAAGCTAACAGCATCATTCTGACCAACATAGCCCGTATAGGCTTCGGGAACCAAAATCACTAAACGGAGTCGCTTTTGTTCGGTCAGGACAAATAATGGAAATTCAGACCCCTTGCCCGAAGGTCCGATATAAGCCCCCGTACTAGCGTTCCTCGCACTGATTATTCCATTAAAAGGCGCTCTGATCTCCAGGTATTTTTTCAAATCAGCCACTTCGCGGTAACCGGATTTGGCCGCTTCCATTTGGGCCATATCAGCATTACGTTTAGCCAAAGCCAAATCGACGTCGTTCTTTGACACAGCGCCAGAGAATTTGCTGGCTTCCAAAACCCGCTCATAATTGGCTTTGCTACCAATTGAGACTGCCTCCTGTGCTTTAAGCCTTGAGTCGGCAGATGTTAATTGAGCACTCAATTCGGGCGCTTCCGCCAAAGCCAGTAACTGACCCTGTTTCACTTCTGAACCGACATCGACATTCAGCGATTTAATAAAACCGCTTACTTTAGCATAGATATCTACATCGCGAAAGGCAACCAGTTCGCCCGGTATTTGCAGCGAAGACGATAGTTTACCTTTTTTCAGCGAAAACACGTCTGTAGCCGCAGGTGCTTCAACTGTTTCAGTTTCTGTGCTTTCTGCCTTGCTTTCAGGAGAATGACAATTTGTTAATGTACTCGCCAGCAGCAGACTACCTATAACGGCGAGCAGACTACGTACTGGTTTATTAATTAGCCGTTTCATACGAGGTTGGAATGTAATATTTACTTTCTTTATCTTCAGGATCGAGGGATACCGATTGGGTTGAGGTTTTGCCCTGTACCCAGGCAAACGCTAATGGCAGAATAAATAAGGCAGCAAAGGTCGAGGCAATCAGACCACCGATAACAGCACGTCCGAGCGGAGCGGACTGCGAGCCCCCTTCGCCTAAACCCGATGCCATCGGAATCATCCCGACCACCATAGCCACGCTGGTCATTAAAATAGGCCGCATCCGTAAGGAGGCTGCTTCCCGAGCCGATTGAAGTGCATTGCCGTTTCGCATTCGCAGTTCTTCAGCGTTTGTCACCATCAATACGGCGTTGGAAATGGACACCCCTACCGACATAATCATTCCCATATAGGATTGCAAATTGAGCGTTGAGCCAGTCAGCATCAGTAAGCTTAGCGAACCTACCAACACCGCTGGCACTGTACACAAAACAACCAGCGAAACCTTAAACGACTGGAAGTTAGCCGCCAGCATCAGAAAAATCACCACGATGGCAGTCAGCAAGCCGGTTTGCAAACTGTCGAGGGTGTCAATTAACACCTGCGTTAACCCTTGCATTTTTACCGTTAATCCGCGTGGCAGTTCGCCCAGTGAGTCGATGGCTTTCTGAACATCTCTGGCCGCCGTTCCTAAATCCTTATCGTTCAGGTTGGCCGTTACTGACAGGACAGGAATGGCCCCAATATTGTCATTTTCTCCGTAGGTCGTTCCTTTTTGCAGCGTAGCCACGTCGCTCAGTACTGGTCGGTTTGAGTTTGGCAAAATCGGTATTTCCCCCAAATCATTGACACTGGTCATCTGATTTTCAGGAACCTGAATTTGCACCGTATATGTCTGGCTCGATTTTGGGTCAATCCAGACGCTTTTCTCCGTGTAACGCGACGACGACGTAGCGGCAATCAGCGAGCGTGAAATTGTAGAAACATCGGTTCCTAATTGGGCTGCCCGTGTCCGGTCAATCGTCACATTGATGGCGGGGTATTTTGTGGCCTGACCAATCTGAACATCACGCAGGTACGGGATTCGATTCAGTTTAGCGATTACCTTATTGGCGTACGCTTCATTTTGCTTTTTGTTTTTACCCGAAAGTTTCACTTCAATGGGGGTAGGTGAACCCTGACTAAGAATCTTGTCGGTTAATTCAATCGGCTCAAACGAGAGCTTAACAACGGGCATGGCCTTTTTCATGCTGGCTCTGAATTTATCCTTCAACTCATCCAGATCAACATCATAGTCTTCTTTCAAACTCACCTGCAAAACACCTTCCTGCGGCCCGGCCATGAACAGGTAAATGGGGCTCGTTGAGAACTGCGAACCGTGCATTCCAACCATTGCCGACGTGATCTCTACATTCTCCTTTCCAACCAGCTTATTCAGTACATCAATGGTTTTGAGCATGGTGGCTTCTGTCTTTTCAAGCCGGGTGCCGTCGGGATTACGCAAACGAACCTGAAATTGTCCTCCACTTACTTTTGGCAACACATCTCGCCCGATCGATGTGATCAATAAGAGCGCAATACCCAATGCACCAACAACATACACCAAAACGATAGGTCTACGGTAAGGCAGCATCCGACCAATAAACCGCACAAATTGTGCTCTTGTGCGCTCAAAGAAACTGATTTTTCCATCGTGGTTGAGATCAATTTGGTGAGCTGTTTTTTCCTTTTGTCCCAGTATATCTTCGGGTTCGTGCTTGCCGTTAGAACCTGCCCTACCATTTTTACCATTGGATTTTATCAAATCCAGGTGTGCAACCTCATTGATTGCCGCGTCATGGCTAGACATCTTTCCATTGCTATTGGGATGGTGTTCTTTCATCATCCAGTTGGCCAAAACCGGCACTAAAGTTTGAGCCATCAGGTAAGACGTAACCATCGAGAAACCAATGGCTAAAGCAAGGGGTAAAAACAGCGCTCCGGGAATACCCGTCATCGTAAAAGCAGGTGCAAATACGGCTAGAATACAGAACAGAATAAGGAGTTTGGAAAAGGCAATCTCTTTACAGGCATCCCAAATGGCTAAAGCCTTGGGTTTACCCATATCCATATGCTGGTGAATATTCTCAATCGTTACGGTACTTTCATCGACCAGAATTCCAATCGCGAGCGAGAGGCCGCTCAACGTCATGATGTTGATAGTTTGACCGAATAACGACAAAAACAAAACGCCGGAGATAATACAGGTTGGAATGGTGATGATAACGATCAACGCGCCCCGCACATCGCCCAGAAACAGCAAGACCATCAACCCCGTCAGGATAGCACCAATGCCCCCCTCTATCATCAGGCTTTTCACCGCATTGATAACATACACCGATTGGTCGAAGGTGTAGGTCAGTTTTACATCTTCTGGTAACAAAGCCTGAAAACGAGGCAGTGCCGCTTTTAGGCTTTGTACAACTTCCCAGGTAGATGCATCCGCCGATTTGGTGATGGGCAAATACACGGAGCGTTTCCCGTTTACCAGTACATAGCCCTGCGTAATATCGGCCCCATCTTCAATGGTCGCGACATCTTTCAGATACAGATTTTGAACCGTTCCGGTGTAAAGTGGAATATTACCAAAATCCGCAATATTGAGAATATTTGTGTTGGCAGGCGTAAAGTAATTCAAATCGCCAATCCGCACATTTCCAGCGGGAGTTGCCTGGTTATTGATGCGTAACGCAGTAACCAACTGGTCAGGTGTCAGATTGTGCGAGCGAAGTAACTCTGGATCAGCTTTAATAACAACAGAACGGGAGTTGCCGCCAAATGGAGCGGGTGACACTAGTCCAGGAATCGACGTAAAACCAGAGCGAATATACACGTTGGCTAAATCCTGCAATTCATTATTGGAGCGTTTCGGGCTGCTCAGCACCAATTGCCCAACCGGCAATGTGGAGGCATCGAAACGCAGAATGAATGGCGGCTGTGAACCGGGCGGAAAACTAGACTGTGCCCGGTTTGAATAGGCGGAGACTTCGGCAGCCGCTTGCGCCATGTTAGTGCCTTCGTAAAACGACAGTTTCAGTAACGTTATACCCTGAATATTTTTGGTTTCGATGCTTTTCACCCCCGACACATAAAGCAGCAGGTTGACATATTGCTTACCAAAAAATGCTTCCATCTGGTTGGGTGT
>JANXVQ010000480.1 GCA_025351545.1 Spirosoma sp. | reverse complement strand
GCCGTGAAGTTTGAACCGTTCAATATAATCGGTCGTGTCCATATTGGCGGGTGGTGGCGTTTCACTAAAACCCGAAAAATCATCAGGAAAATGCCCGTGAAACAAACAAAGCGGATAGCGTGCGTCGGGGTGTTCGTCGAAACCGGCGGGCAACAGAACATGCGCCCCGATATACATTGGTCGCCCCCAGAATTCGGTTAGTCGTTTGCTCTTAATTCTTATGTGCTTAATGAATTTAGTGTCTTTCGGCTCCTTAAGTGGTGGATTCTCCTGATCCATCACGACGGCAAACGTTTGTTTTGCACCAGCTTTGATGCTTATTTTCTGCGGCTTACTGAACAGGTTTCCCGGAGCCGTTCGCCAGTTCTGCCCTTCGCCCCTATCCATCGGCAGTTTTACGACATGCCCGTCTTTGCGGGTAAAGGTTTCGTATTTATGCAAAACGGCCTGAACATAATAATCGCCGGGTGCAATATCTTTCAAACTCCGTTTCGGATACCCAAACACGCTGGCATCGACCGTGGCCGCCTGATTGGGTTTGAGTCCATTAACATCGACACCGAAAAGCTGAGCCGTTTCGACCCCATCGCTTACCTGGGCACTCGGTTCAGGCAAATTCTGGCCGGGTTTACTGTTTTTAGCCAGAATCAAAAGTACACGCCCATCAAGGGCAGTTTTGCTTTGCGTAGCGGGGAAAGATACCGAGAAGGTCTGGGCGTGGGCCACACTTGTGAGTAGCCCTACTAAAAGGAGTAGCGGGAATTTCATCAAAAAGATCAGGTGATTGACAGCAGGTAAGATACTGAATTTACCGATTAGACCATGACATTTTCGTCGAACTTAACATCAGCAAAACAGCCGATCCAGAAAGAAACGGCTGTTTTTTTAAAGCCTGATCAATTTTTATGCGCTACGGTCGAGTAGCCTTCTCCACGCCTTTTTGCCTACTCACTTGCGGCCAATGGAGAGGGGTTCAGGATTTGAGAAACGAATGCTCGAAAGGATATCAAAAACGGGTTATCCACTCTAATCTGACCGGTTGCACTAAATATTGACCGATTACTAAGTCACTCCATATCAGCTTCTTTGCATCATATATCTTCGTGAATAAAACAACACGAAAGTCCACGACCTGCTTCAAAATCAAATCCTGACGAGACAGACTACCCGGTTGATCTATTTGGAACATAAAACAGGAAAGTAATGGCCCTCCAATCTCCATTCTGGAACACAAATGTTCGGTTGCAGCAAGCTGCCGAGAATAAAAAGCCTATGCGCTTATTCGAACCTGACAAAATTGCCGTAACCCTGTTGCAAACGGCGATAGTCAACACAGGCATAGCTACGATTAAAATTGACGGTATATATGGAGAGCAAACGGCTAAAGCCATTCGCACTATAGAGACACGGTTCAATATGGATCGCGACGAAGGGAGAGCCGCCCGGCAGACGCTTGGTATTATTGATATTCTGCTACAAAGTGGGCAACTGGGGAAAGACCTGGCGCAGACCGATACGGCGCTGGCAACCAGAAAGATACAGGCGGCTCTCGGCGCACTAACTTTTTTTCTAACAAATCGCCAACCTGACATTGCGTTGAATGCACTCACAATTGATGCGCTGAGAACCCATTTCCGACTCACACAAACGGCAGCGACTATCGGTATAACCCGGCAAATTACAAATGCTGATCTAGCCACCATTATTCAGCGTTATGGCCAGTTAGTTAGTTTATACGCGGCCAGTGCGACACGTTTCCGCACCGGTGCCCCTGTTAATGGTATCTTTACAGCCGCCGAAGCACCGGTAAATGGACCAATTACATTTGGCCCTTCCTTTACCAACGTCGATTCTAATTTTGGTAAATTTATTGGCCCAAACTCAAGAGCGGCTATTTTGATTCACGAGGGCGTACACGTTTTTGATAAGGATTCCGGACGGAACGATACGCACATCTCAGAATTTGAACCTGCCTACAATACTCAATCCGCCGACCTTTCACTACACAATCCCAGTTCTTTTGCGAGCTTTGCCGCGCAGATTGATGCTAAACGCGACCCCGTGCCGCGCTTTGGGCTCGGCCTGGGGGCACAAAGTCTGTAGAAACGTATCATCAAACATTAACGGAAACGTATAACTTTATCTACTGGTACACCCTTACATAATCAACTTCCATGCGTTGCGGCCAGATAGTTTCGTCTACGCCTTTTTGCCCGCCCCAGTTGCCACCAACGGCTACGTTCAGTATCAGAAAAAAGGGTTGATCAAATGGCCACTGTGCTTCACTGCTACCCAGAACCGATTTCTGAACAGTATAGTATTTCTGATCATCCACAAAAAAATCAATCTGGTCGGCGGTCCACTCAATGGCGTAAAGGTGAAAATCTGTCGTTACATTTTTGATTGAAACAGCGTTTCCTTTTTCGGTTTTCTTGCTGTGGTTGTAGGCTTCGGTATGCACGGTGCCGTGAACAACGCCTTCGTCAAAACCGACGTGTTCCATAATGTCGATTTCGCCACTTCTGGGCCAACCTGCCGTTGATATATTGTTTCCCAACATCCAGACGGCGGGCCAGGTCCCCACTCCTTTCGGCAGCTTGGCCATTGCTTCGATACGGCCATAGGTCCAGGTCGTTTTGCGTTGTGTCAGCAATCGGGCCGACGTGTAGCTCTTGCCCTGATAGTCTTCTTTACGCGCTTCAATAATTAATTTTCCGTTTTCGACACGAGCATTTTCAGCACGTCGGGATGTGTAATATTGCAACTCGTTATTTCCCCAGCCATTGCCACCCACTTCATAGCCCCACTTTGCAGAATCGGGTAAACCAGCTTTGTCAAACTCATCGGCCCAGACAAGTTTTCGGGCTCCGGGCACAGCTGTAGCACTCGCCGGGATCGTTACATCGGGACTTTTGCAAGCCAGCAAAATCACAAGGGCAACTACGTTCGTTATCATTAGCCTTTTCATGATTAATCAAATATAAATTTCACTTACTATTTACTTTTTTACGGAAAACGCCCACGTTAAAAAGTTCGGCATTATGGCACTCCAGGTTTCCTGATTATGCTTTCCGCCCTTTATTTCAACATAATGAATATCTGACGAAACGTCGTTGCTATCACGATGATAGCCTTTTTTAACTAATTCGTCAATCAAATCGGTGGTGTCGTCAATGGAGTCGATGATACCGTTATTATTACGGTCGCTGGTTTCATCTTCCGTTCCGGTTTCGAACCAGAATTTGAGCTGTTTGTAGTACGTTCCCTTCCGAACCAGATCGTGCATAATTCGGTCGGTCTCATCGCGATAGCCGTCGGCTGTACTTTTACTGCGCCACCAGAACGAACCCGAAAATACCCCCGCCCGGCTAAATCGTTCGGGATGATGAAATACGATATCGAAAGCCGACAAGCCGCCTAGCGAAAACCCGGCAAATACGGATTGGGCCGGATCGGCGCTAACGCGATAGTGTTTTTTAATGTAAGGCAGCAGCTCAGTCAGAATAAAGTCGGTGTATAAACCAGCTTTACTACCCCGATTCATGTAATCGGCCTGGGCGGACGTACCATATTCCTGAATCCGGTCGCCCGCGTGAATCGCTACGACTACAAACGATTGGACAGCCTGTTTCTGATATAGTGAATCCAGAACGTCGGTCATGCGCAGACGACCTAAATCCTGACCATCATTCAAGTATAGAACCGGATATAATTTAGTAGACGACTGATAATCAGGCGGGAGTACAATATCTAAGTGAACCGTTCGATTGAGTGGAACAGAGTGTAATGAATCATCGCGCCGAACCGTTACAGTGAGTGATTCGGTGCGGGTAAGGGCCGGTATAGAGTCCGCCATAAGCGCAAATAGTGTCAGAAGGAGTATAATCACAAGGTGCAAAATTGAGATTTTTTCAGCTCATCCCGGTCTGTTTTTTGTCGATACCAGCTATTTCGTCTATTTTCATCCGAATTTTTTTCGACTCACCAAACAAACACAATCGTGCAGGAAGATCATCGCAAATGGTATTCGCACCACCTCGGGCGCGACATGGAGATGCTGGTTTATGGAAACTGGGGCTATCCGGTGCTGTTGTTCCCGACCTCGATGGGACATTATTACGAATACAAAGACTTCGGTTTGACTGACACAGCCCGCTGGTTTGTTGAGTCGGGTAAGATCAAATTATACTGCATTGACAGCATCGACCGCGATAGCTGGTACGCCAAACACTTACATCCCGGTACTCGTATCTGGAATCACGTTTTGTACGACCGTTTTCTACACGAAGAGTTAGTACCCGGTATTCAGCGGGAATGCAGCGTCCAGAAAATTGGCGTATCAGGAGCATCGTTCGGTGGCTACCACGCGTTGAACTTTGCGTTCCGGCACCCCGAACAGGTTGGTCATCTGCTCACTATGGGCGCGGCCTTCAATATCCGATCGTTTCTGGGCGGCTATTATGATGAAAATGTTTATTTCAACAATCCACCCGATTTCATACCCAGTGCCCATAACGACGAGTTCTACAAAATGAACATCGTGCTGGGGACATCAGAATACGATTTTTGCAAGGACGACAATTACCAGATGTCAGGCATTTTAAATCGCAAAGGCATTCGTCACCAACTAGATGTAATGCCGTGGGGCAATCACGATTGGCCGGTCTGGGAAGATCAATTTCCCAGATACTTAAGCATGATTTAACGTAGTGCGGATTGTAACGTATACTGATTTATATATTAATTAACTTGTTTTTTTATTATTTCTCACTTTGGGTAATTAACTTGGTATTTTAATTGATTTTAGATGTAAACTCTCAACATCATACCTTATCATGCCTTCATGTCTACTCATTCGATCAAACTTTCGCACTACGGCTATTGGTTTGCATATG
>JANXVQ010000471.1 GCA_025351545.1 Spirosoma sp. | reverse complement strand
GATATGCAATCAGCGATAGAAACTACCCTCGATATTCAGCAAATTCGCCAGGACTTTCCGGTGCTTCATCAGGAAATTAACGGTCGTCCGTTGGTTTATTTAGACAATGCCGCAACGAATCAGAAACCAAAATCGGTTATTAATGCCCTAACCCAGTATTATGAGGGGTATAATGCTAATATTCACCGGGGTATTCATCATCTGGCCGAAAAAGCAACGGCTGCGTTTGAAGCATCGCGCCGGGCCATGCAGGAATTCCTCAATGCAAAACATTGGCAGGAAATCATTTTCACATACGGCACCACCGACGGCATTAATCTGGTCGCTCAGACATATGGCCGCCATTTCCTGAAAGAGGGCGACGAGATAATAATTTCGACGATGGAGCATCACTCCAACATCGTTCCCTGGCAAATGCTTTGCGAAGAAAAAGGATGCATTCTGAAAGTTATTCCCGTGAACGATGCGGGTGAACTGATTCTGGAAGAATACGAGAAACTACTGTCAGAGCGCACAAAATTTGTCTCCTGTGTGCACGTCTCGAACTCACTCGGTACGATAAATCCGATTAAGACGATTATCGACAAAGCGCACGCTATTGGAGCCGTTGTATTGATCGACGGTGCACAGGCCAGTTCGCACCTCGATATTGACGTACAGGCGCTTGACGCTGATTTTTACGTTCTTTCGGCTCACAAACTCTACGGTCCAACGGGCATGGGCGTTTTGTACGGCAAGAAAGAACTTCTCGATTCGATGCCTCCTTATCGGGGCGGGGGCGAGATGATTAAAGAAGTTACATTTGCCAAGACGACCTATAACGACATTCCTTATAAATTTGAGGCTGGCACGCCTAGCATTGCCGATGTAATTGCGGTTAAAGCCGCCCTTGACTACATGGCGGGGTTAGGAAAAGATAATATTGCAGCGCATGAGAATGACCTGCTTCAATACGCTACGGAACAATTAAGTGAGCTAAATGGCCTAAAAATTATTGGGCAGGCAGCGCACAAAATTGGCGTCATATCCTTTGTTTTAGATGGCATTCATCATCAGGATACGGGCGTTATTCTGGACCAGCAGGGCATTGCCGTCAGGACGGGGCATCATTGCACTCAGCCACTCATGCAACGCTTTGGTATTGCCGGAACTACGCGGGCGTCGTTTGCGGTTTATAACACCAGAGACGAAATTGATCGGCTCGTGCAGGGTCTGCGTCGGGTTCAGAAAATGATGTTGTGATTTTTACATCCCGTACTGTATGGAAACGGAAACTCTGTTGAACAAAAATTAGGTCATCGAAAGTTTTGGAAATTTACCCGACCAGGTAACCGCAGATCAATTGATCGAACGAATTTTGTTTATACGATTAATTAATGAGCGACTTCGGGAAGCGGAAAGCGAACCAGGCACTTCTCACAAAGATTTTATGCACGAATTCAATGAATTCAAAGCACAGAAAAAAGGAAGTGGAAACGTAGCATGAATTTAATCTGGAATGACAGTGCTAAGATGTTAGAAAAGCATACAGTAATTATTACGATTACTCTCCCGTCTTAGCCGAAGACTGGTCAGACGAGTTAAACAGGAAAGTTGACTTGCTAATAAAGTTTCCAGAAATGGGACGCATAGCACCAGATGTTGATATAAGCTTTATTTGAGAGGTGTTTGTCCGAAGATATAGATTAGTCTACCAATATCAAGACGAAACGCTTCGAATATTGGCCCTTCGCGCAATGGGGCAGCCTTTAGGGAGAATCTAATTATGACAATTAACGAAAAACAAGACGAGATCATTGAAAATTTTGACTTGTTCGATGATCAACTCGACAAGACGCAATATATTATTGACCTGGGCAAGAAATTGTCACCCATGCCTGAAGCCCTGAAAAATGATGATAATCGGATTATGGGTTGCCAGTCGAAAGTGTGGGTCGATGCCGAATTAAAAGCTGACAAATTGTATTTTTTCGGCGATAGCGAACCGACTGCTCAAATCTCGAAAGGCTTGGTTGGCCTGTTGATTCGGGTATTGTCGGGCGAAAAACCCGAAGATATCGCCCATGCCGACTTATATTTTATTCCACAGGTCGGCATGGGCAATTTGATTACCTCATTACGAGCCGGTGGACTGGCTTCGATGATTGAACGAATGAAAGCCTTCGGTCGCGCCTACACCGAAAAAACTGTTTAATAGTTAAGTCATGACAGACGAAGAATTGAAAGAACAAGTTGTACTGGCCCTTAAAGGTGTTTACGATCCCGAAATCCCAGTGGATGTGTACGAACTGGGGCTCATTTACGACATCAAAATATTTCCGGTCAATAACGTCTATATCCTTATGACGTTGACCTCACCTTCTTGCCCATCGGCCGGGGAGATTCCGGCTGAAATTGAACAGAAAGTTCGGGCTGTTGAAGGCGTGAACGATGTTAGTGTTGAGCTGACGTTTGATCCTCCCTACTCCACCGAACTTATGTCGGAAGTAGCGAAACTGGAACTTGGATTTATGTAAATTTATGTTGTCGGCCATTCGGTAGTTATCTTTACTACTGACAAACCTCAACCATTGACGATTAAATTAATCAAAAAAAAATTATGTATCCTCCTCATTTGCTTATCCCGATGCGGGAAGACCTGACGA
>JANXVQ010000464.1 GCA_025351545.1 Spirosoma sp. | reverse complement strand
AGTTTGTGGGGCAGCAGTAATTATCTAAACACCTACTTTACAGCTAATAACTACATACCTGTACCTATTTTACACATTCATAGCAAAGGCGATCCTACGGTCACCCCACCCATTGTTCCATATCCCCAAACACCAGCTTATGTTTGGCCATTATCAACATATTCGGGCCTGAATTGCAATAATTCGAATACATATTCGACCACCGCCTTTAACCCAAATGTGGATTCATTAACGTTTTGCAGCACCGGCAAAAAAGTTGTTCTCCTGATGACTAAAGACGCTACGCACGGCTGGAGTTCACAATTTAATATGGCGCAAACGATCTGGAATTTTGTCAAAAATTATCAGTTGAGCATCGTTCCCGACCCAGTCGTTACAATAGATAATCACCTGAAAGTTGATCAGTTCGGGTACTTACCGCTGGCTAAAAAAATTGCGGTCATTAGTAACCCGCAAACGGGTTACAATTCAACCGAAACATTCGCTCCATCTAACTATTATCAAATAAGGAAAACGGCTAACGACGCGGTTATTTTTCGCGGAACACCCACAGCCTGGAATGCTGGTGCCACACATACTCAATCGGGTGATAAAGTCTGGTGGTTCGATTTCTCGCAAGTGCAGGAAGCTGGAACGTACTACGTTTACGACTCTCTTCGGAACAAGCGTTCTTATGCGTTTGAGATTGGCAATGCTGTTTACCAGAACGTGCTAAAACAGGCAGCCCGAGTCTTTTTTTATCAGCGAAGTGGCTTTGCGAAGCAAACGCCTTACGCCCAAAGTCCCTGGACAGACGGAGCCGCTTTTCTGGGCACTCAACAGGATAAAGATTGTCGGCTGGTCAGCAACACATCGGCAGCTACCTCGCAAAACCTGCAAGGTGGTTGGTTCGATGCGGGCGATTACAACAAATACGTGCCGTTTACATACGGTCCACTAGTGGATATGTTGCTGGCTTATCAGGAAAATCCGGCGGCCTGGACGGATGATTTCAGCATTCCAGAATCGGGCAACGGCATCCCCGATTTACTGGACGAAGTGAAATGGGAACTCGACTGGTTGCGACGCATGCAGCAGCCCAATGGTTCCTTACTGCACAAAGTTTCGGTAACAGATTTCAGTGCCACATCGCCACCCAGCGCCGATACACACATCCGGCGATATGGAGCCGCCAGTACTGATGCAACTTCCACCGGAGCCGCTGTATTTGCGTTAGCTGCTATCCAGTTCAAATCTCTCAGCGACCCACAGATGCAACTGTATGGCGATACCCTTCGGATAGCTGCTCAAAATGCATTCATCTGGGCTAATAATAATCCAGCCGTGTTGTTCAACAATACCGGTTTCCAAAGCGTAGCGGCCACTTATGCCGACAATGACCGTCTGTCTCGCCGTGTGGCGGCATCGGCCTTTCTGTATGTATTAACCGGAGATAATTCGTACAAAACCTTTTTCGACGGGAATTACAACCAGACTCACCTGATGCAATGGGGGTTTGCCTATCCATTTGAAGCAACGTATCAGGATGCACTCTTGTACTACGCCCGCGCTCCGGGTGCTACAGCCAGTGTTAAAAACGCTATTTTATCCGCATACATGTCTAGCGTAAAGAATGATAACAGCGACAATCTTCCGGCCTATCTGAATCAGTCCGACGCATATCGGGCCTTTCTGAAAGATGGACATTATACATGGGGCAGTAATGAAACCAAAGCGCATCAGGGAAATATGTTTTTCAGCATGAATACTTATAATCAGGATGCGGCCAACAAAACCAATTACCGGGATGCAGGCATGGGTTTTATCCATTATCTGCACGGCGTAAATCCTACGGCTTATTGTTATCTGACAAACATGAGTGCTTATGACGGTGAGTTTTCGGCCCCAACCATGTATCACTCCTGGTTTGGAGATGGTACAGTTTTCGATACGAATCCTCCGCCGGGCTATCTGATGGGCGGTGCCAATCCTACGTATGCACCCGACGCGGCCTATACCGGACCTACAATTTCTCCTCCGCAAAACCAGCCCATTCAGAAATCGTACAAAGCCTGGAATACCAGCTACCCCGAGAATTCATGGCAACTCAATGAACCCGCTATTTATTCGCAGGGTGCTTATCTGCGCTTATTAGCTCAATCATTGTGTTACACCAACATCGTAACCAGCATAAAGTCAGGCAGTTGGAATGACCCAAATTCATGGGCTTGTGGTCGTATTCCTGCCATCACTGACCGTGTTGTTATTCAGTCGGATCACGTTATTTCTGTTGATGCGCCAGTCAATGCAAAAACAATGGAATTAAAAGGGAAATTGACCTACGTAAACGGGGGGAAATTGACGTTTGGGAATTAACGAGAATAAAACTCCTGATAATAACGACAAAGTAATTAATACCGAATCCCTGTCCAGCCGTATGGATTTCGGTGCGCTGTTATATTTTCAGCAATACGTTGCTTTACAATATCATCGTAGACAGCGTCGTTTATTTTCTTGCCCTTCTGTTTAGGTAGTTTCAAATCGTTAGGCGTTATCGGTCTGAATGTTATGTTAACGGCCTCAATTACGACATCACCATCGTTAATATCCAGTTCCAAAATTAATCCCGGCAGACCATTCACCCGTTCCGGTCCGGCCAAAACAGGAATATCCTGCGCAAACCAGGCCGTAATTTTCTGTTTCTTGATCGGGTCTTCAGTCTCGGCTTTCATACAGATATACCCGGCAACCTCTTTGATCTGATTACCGATTTTCCAGACGGGTGCGTGCAGCGAATCGTCAACAATGTACGTTTTACCAAGCATTTCAATAATGTCGGTCTTTTTATCTTTCTCAAAATTTCGATATAAAAGAAATTCCGACTTTCGCCACGAATACCCACCTTCTTCAGGCTCATCGCTATTATAGGTATACAAACTCTCATTGGGACTGAAAGCCAGTTTCATCTTGATGCCTTTATTATCCAGTTCCCAGTTTTTCCA
>JANXVQ010000457.1 GCA_025351545.1 Spirosoma sp. | reverse complement strand
TATTATCTTCAACTGTATTAGGCAAAGAAAGGTGCAACAAGAGCTAGTACTGTAGGTTTGTCTAATGGCTCATCGAAAGATTCGGTGATCATATCCATCGTGATCGGAATTTTCAGTGACGAATTTCCTATCAGCCCGGTTAACCCGTTGGTATTATCTTCACCGGCATAGTTGCCGTTCAAGATGGCAGGAAGACCTGACGCAGTTGCGGTGCCACCCGTAATCCAGCCTTTCTGACCCCGTAGTTGGCGCACATTAGCCGCATGGGCTGCTTCAGTAGCGTGGATTTGTAACGCAACCTGTAGAATAGCCGGGGCATTCATCAGATTAGCTGCCTGGCCCTTATATGCCCGAACTCCAGTATCTTCAAACGTTTGAGCAACGGCTGCAAACGTCTGGAAATTACTAAATGTATCATTAAAGGTGCCTTTAGCTGAGAAATCGAACTTTGGTTCGGCTATCGCATCTGTACCAAGTACAGATTGAAGCAGTCGAACGTGTACTTGCTCGTGTCGGCGAATTATCTCAAATGCATCTTTGTACTGAGATGGAATCATGCTGAGATTGTTGGCTGTATCGTAAAAGCGAAACTCTAAATATTCCAGGGCAAGTGCAAAATTAAGCACATCCTTTACGTTCTGTGGCAGAGATTGGCCATAGGATTTATTCAGGGCAGAAGCCATGACGGCTGGAGCAGCCAGTGCAATCGTTTTTTTGGTCAGCGAGCTAAACAAGCTCCGACGCGAGACATGGGCTAAGCGATCAAAGATTTCGCCATCCACTTTCTCAATTTCGCTAAATAAGTTCTGTAAGTTCATTGGAATTGAGTGGTTTATGCCATTAGGCTGGCTACTAATGCGCTAGCATCAAGTTTCTCTAGAATAAATTTCTGTGCGACAGGCAAAACAAACGTTGGTTCGTAAGCTTTATGCAAACCCGTATCGCTGGTGACGATGGTTGGTCCGGCAAAAGCATCTGAACGGGGGTATTGTAATTCGCGGATAATGGAGTGGTGACGTGTCTCAACCGATACAATTTTGCCCGCCAATCCTAGATAAGTTGCATTTTTCAGATACTTACCAGCACCGTTATAGGCACCAACACCTGTTAACTCAAAGTCAGCTGCCGCCTGTAGAACTGAACCCTTGTCATTAAAATCAATGCCTGCGAAGTTAAAGGTCAGGTTTGGCACCATATTACCGACAACTGATCTGAAAAATTCGCGGTGAATGATTTCATGACCTCCAATGTCTGTAAGAATTTGCTTTTGAGTTGACGTCATACCTGCGAAGGGTTTCGCCACCACCATCTCATAGAAAGCAGCTTCTAACTGTTCCAGTACATAAGCAAAAGCCAGAATACCCACATCGCCGGTTGGCAATGAAACCATATCGCCAGCAGCTCGGGCACTGCCAGAAGGCGCAACAGACGATTGGTCCGCATTGGAGCAAGCTGTCAGCAAGCCGCCTGTTACGGCCGCTGCTCCCGCTACTCGCAGAAACGATCGGCGGCTGGCTGCTGCCTCCGAGGTCGTCGTTTCAGGTCGATTTGTAACGTTTTTCATTGATTAAAGATAGTTAAGTGATTATTCATGGTTGTTTGCCAACCAGGACGCTATACCTACGCGGACAATAGAAACAGAGATTTTTAATAATTAACAAACAGGTATAAATACTAAATTCATATAAGTTAATGTGTTGATAATGAAAACTATATATATAATCTTAGTGAAATATTTATGGAAAAATACAATAGTTTATATAATCAAAGGCATGTCATGAACGCTCTATTAACTGGATGGGTCATTTTTGGCCCCATTTCGTTAGTAAGTGTTGATGACATGGCATTTGTGCCCAAATGTGTGGGGGTGTTCCCAAAAGAACGTTTGAAACAAGGTAACAAGGTTCTTTGTGGTATGAGAGGCATGGATTTTATATAATTGATTCTTACAAAAACGGCTAATAAATCACAAAATAGCCTTATTTTCGGTTCAGCGTAAAGTCAAACGGAAACCGTATGTCGAATTTTGTCAATCAAATTACTTTCATCACGGGAGCTGGGTCAGGCATTGGGAGAGCAACTGCTTTGGCTTTCGCTAAAGCGGGGGCACACGTCGTTGTTGCCGAAGTTAACGAAGAATGTGGACGTGAAACCGTTACGCAAATTCAACAGTTAGGGTATGAAGCATTATTTGTAGGTTGTGATGTGGCTGACCCCGCCCAGATCGAAGCGGCTGTTCGGCAGACGATTGGCGCGTATGGCCAATTAAACATTGCCATCAATAATGCAGGTATCGGTGGGAAGTATGGACGGTTTATCGATCAGACAAAAGAGGATTTCGATCAGATTATGGCTGTAAATGTTGGGGGTGTATTTTACGGCATGCAGGCCCAGATCCGGCAAATGCTGACCCAGCCGGAGGGAGGCCGAATTGTGAATTTGTCGAGTATTGCCGGGGTACGGGGAATGCCGATGGGCGCCCCCTACAGCGCGTCGAAACATGCCGTGATTGGCTTAACAAAAACAGCCGCCTTGGAATATGTTCGGCAGAATATTCGCATTAACGCCGTTTGTCCTGTTTATACACATTCTACAATGGTCGATGAACTCATTAATACGGCACCTGGTATGGAAGAACGGATGCGCCGGATGATTCCTATTGGTCGATTTGGGCAACCCGAAGAAATTGCCCAGGCAATTTTATGGCTCTGCGCAGACGAAAATACGTTCTATACGGGGCAGTCTCTCCAATTGGATGGTGGCCTGACAGCAGGATAGGATTATAGGTTTCTAGTAGTCTCGATTCGCGAGGTTTTAGGCTTGCAAATGGCTCATCCACTCTTCTTCTTTTGCCCGCATTTGTGCAGCTTCCTCTTCTGTTTTGTCGCCGTAGCCGCAGAGATGTAGTAAACCGTGAGCCAGAACCCGGCGCATTTCCTGCTCTGCTTTGGTAGACAACTGATTGGCATTGTCAATTACGCGCTCAACACTGATAAAAATATCACCTTCTATCTTGCCTTCTTCTTCGCTCTGGTCGAACGTAATGATATCTGTATAATAGTCGTGCTGGAGATAGTCCCGGTTAACTTGCAGCACGTGTTCATCGGAACAGAAAATATAGTTTAAGTCGCCTACAGTGTAGCCTTCGGCTTCTGCCTGCCGTTTTAGCCATTGGCGGGTTGCCTGCTTTTCTGGAAGCTTATACGGTACATCCTCGTTAAAAAAACGAATCATAAGAGTTTTAAATAGTAGCTTCTGTAGTTTTGCTGCCAACTTGAGCTACGTATTCAGAAGTTGCCTCGCGGTACGTTATCATAGCATAGCCAGAATTGTTAGGGTAAATATAGAAAGTCAGAAATTGCGTTAAAGTTCATTTCATACCCACGAATCAGCCGATGAAAGCTATTCTGCTTACCGCAAAAAATCAACCCGTACAGCTTATTGACGCTTCTGTACCCGTTGCCGGGCCGGGCGAAGTACTCATAAAACTAGAGGCCGCTTCTCTCAACCATCGCGATGTATATATTCAACAGGGTTTATATCCGGGTATTAAATTACCGGCTATCTTAGGCTCTGATGGGGCGGGTGTCGTGGCCGAAGTTGGTGAAGGTGTTGATGTCGCCTGGCGCGGGCAGGCCGTTGTTATAAATCCTGCTATGTATTGGGGCCCGAATCCCAAATTTTACGGATCAGATTTTCGGATACTAGGTATGCCCGACAATGGCACGTTTGCCGAGTATGTGGCAGTCGACAAAACATATATTCATCATAAACCTGCGCATCTTTCGTTCGAACAGGCGGCTGCATTTCCGTTGGCTGGACTAACTGCCTGGCGGGCACTCATGACGCGGGCAGCATTGCATACATCCGGCACACCGGAGAAAGTATTGATTACAGGAATTGGTGGAGGAGCCGCCTTATTCGCCCTGCAGTTTGCCCTAGCCGCAGGGGCTGAGGTTTGGGTAACATCAGGTTCAGACGAAAAATTAGTGAGGGCAAAAGAACTGGGCGCAACAGGAGGCATCAATTACCGGGAACCAGAGTGGGCAAAAACACTCATGGACCAGACGGGAGGAGGCCGGGCTGGGTACTTTGATGTTATTATTGACAGCGCGGGCGGGCCGGGTTTTGCAAAGCTGATTGACGTTGCCGCATCGGGTGGGCGGATTGCTTTTTTTGGCGGCACGACCGGCACTATCACTGATATTATTCCTCCGAAAGTATTCTTTAAACAACTGTCTATTTTCGGTTCGACGATGGGCACCGAAACTGAGTTTACCGATATGCTTTCGTTTATAACAGACAAGCAAATTGTTCCCGTTCTGGATGAGATCTTACCACTGATTGAGATTGAACAGGCGATGCAAAAGATGAATACAGGTAAACAGTTTGGGAAAATTGTTCTTAAAATTATCAACTAACTATTTTGTTAGTTATTCGCTTTCTGCTTTTTAAACCATTTCCTTACTTCTCTGCGGCTAATTCAGTCGTTATACGACAGTTATCCACAATTCAATTGTGGATAACTAGCTACTTACACACATTTTCGCAATTGATGGTCCACTATAGGTAGCTCTTCGCTCAGGGCCTTTACCTTTGTTAACATGCTTACTTTAGCGCGTTCAATTACGCATACATTATCGGAACGGTTAGCAGTCTATCAACAGGAAGGCTTGTTGCGGCAACTACGAACAGCCGACAATTTTGTTGACTTCTGCTCAAATGATTACCTCGGGTTTGCCCGTTCCAGCGAACTCAAAACGGCTATCCGGCAGGCCGACACCACTCACGCAAATGCCCGGACAGGCGCTACCGGTTCCCGACTGCTGGCGGGGCAAACCGTGCTGGCTGATGAAGTAGAACAGGAATTGGCCAAGTTTTACCAGACCGAAGCCGCCCTTATTTTCAACTCGGGCTACGATGCGAACATCGGTTTGCTGGCTTGTCTACCTAAAGCTGGCGACACGCTCTTGACCGATGAATTGATTCACGCCAGTATGATTGACGGAGCACGGCTTAGTTATGCCAATCGTCACCGCTTCCGGCATAATGACCTGGCCGATCTGGAAACCAAACTGCAACAGGCATCACAGCAGGGCGGGCAAATTTTTGTAGCGGTCGAATCGGTTTACTCGATGGATGGTGATCTGGCTCCGCTCCGCGAACTAGCCGACTTATGCGACCAGTATAGTGCAGCTCTTTTAGTCGATGAGGCCCATGCAACAGGCGTGTATGGCTCTGGGCCAAACGGCCAACATGGGCAGGGGCTGGTGGTCGCTCTAGGCTTACAGGATCGCGTGCTGGCCAGAGTTCACACGTTTGGCAAAGCGTTAGGTGTTCATGGGGCTGCCGTGGTTGGCCCGGCTGTGTTACGTTCGTATCTTATCAATTTCGCCCGGCCATTTATTTATACGACGGCTTTACCTCCTCATAGTTTGTTGGCCATTCGATGTGCTCATGAGCAACTGAAAATTAATACAAATGCCCAGCAAATGCTTCTCCAGCAACTCAATTACTTTCGCCAGCAAGTAAGTGCCATTTTGCCGGGCGCTACCTGGACTAATAGTCAATCGCCGATTCAGTGTCTGATAATTCCTGAAAATGAAAAGGCTCGTGCTGTGGCCACCGAAGCCCAGAAAATCGGGATGGATGTACGCGCCATCCTGAGTCCAACGGTGCCGGTCGGGAAAGAGCGTTTACGGCTTTGTGTGCACGCCTTCAATACGACCGATGAAATAGACCAGCTATTGACCGTTTTACAAATGGCTTTGCTTAAAAATTACAGTTTATGAGTCTGAATATCGTACCTCCCAAGATTATCGTTGCTGGCATTGGGACCGAAATTGGCAAAACAGTTGCGTCGGCGGTTTTAGTTGAAGCGTTACGGGCTGACTATTGGAAGCCTATCCAGTCTGGCGCCTTAGATGATTCAGATACCGACACTGTGCGCCGGTTGGTGAGCAATTCAACGTCCCGGTTTCACCCGGAAGCGTATCGGTTAACACAACCGTTGTCGCCACACGCAGCCGCTGAACTTGACGGCGTTACCATTCAACTCGATAAGTTTGCTGTACCTGCAACGCCTAATGCGCTAATCATTGAACTGGCGGGTGGACTCATGGTTCCACTCAATAACCATGATCTGAATCTTGATTTAATACAACGACTGGGTCTGCCGTTGGTATTGGTATCCCGGAATTATTTGGGTAGTATAAACCATACGCTGCTATCCGTTGATGTATGCCGCAGTCGCCATATCCCTTTATTGGGGATTCTGTTCAATGGCCCTGCTGTTCCGGCTACGGAGACATTTGTCTTGAATTATACGGGTTTGCCATGCCTTGGTCGAATAAGGCAGGAGAATACTATAACAAAGGCGATAATCCGTCAATATGCCCGGGAAATATTACCAGGCCTTAACCAGTTCATCGAAACGCTCTAACAAAAATTTCGATTTTGGTCCAACGTGGCCATCACCAATAGTTAAATCGCCGATTTGAGTAACGGGGAGTACTCGTTTGGTCGAACTGGTCGTGAATGCTTCGTCGGCATCGTAGAGTTCGGAGAGAAGTACTGTTCGTTCTTCAACCTTAAAATCGCTTTGCGCTAGCTGAATTATAGTTTTCCGGGTAATGCCGTGCAGGATGTGTTTGTCTGGTGTAATGAGTCGATCACCTTTAACAAGAAAGAAATTGCTCCGGCTCAGTTCGCTAATCTCTCCCCCTTTCTGATATAGTAAATCCGAAGCACGAGCGGCCCGAATAGCTTCGGCCATCAGAATGACACGCTTATAATCTGTGCTTTTCACCTCGGCCATTTCCCGAACATAATCATCCAGAATTACCTTGATGCCCAGCTCGTATTGAACAAGTGGTACAGGGTGAATAGGCTCGGCCATAATGAGCAGATTGGGACGAACGACACTAATACTATCGGCCGAGTAGCCACCAGTGAGAACAAATCGAAATCCTACATCAATTGGGGTTGCCAATCCACTAGTACGAATCGCGTTATTACTCCGTTCCACAAGGTTCATGACGACGGCATAGGTTTCGTCTTTGCCAAGGGGTAACGGCAGATGCATGCGGGAAGCTGAATTCTGAAATCGCTCCCAGTACCAATCCCATTGAAACGGTCGTCCGTTATAAGTCAGGAAGTAATCAAATAGCCCATAACCCCGAAGCAGACTAAGGTCTGTAACGCCGATGGCGAGCTGATCGGTGGGAGCAATGGCGCCGTTGAAATAGCCGTAATACATAGGAAATACGTTAGGTAAGCTCGTTGTCAAAGGTACATAAAATGCCCTAAATTCGACTAGAAAGAGGTTTTAGCCTAAATCTTTAACAACCAGTTGAACGGTATAACGACTTTTCTGTTCCAGCAACAATTTCTTATTCGGCAGCACCCGATCTATTGTGCCCTGGTCGTAATAACGAATGGTAATAAGCTCAAGGCCATCGTTGTAGCTAACCCGAAAATCCTGTTTTAATAGGCCTAACAGAGTCGGCACCCGATCGGGGTTGTTATCAACTACCACCGAAAAACTAATGGCCGTGTTTTGCATGAGGTTTATTTTAACGCCCGCCTGTGCAAATCGACCAAAAATTCGGCTTAGATTATCTTCTGCAATAAACGAAAAGTCATTGGGATGAAGTGAAATTAAAACCTGATTGACTTTAAAGATAAATGACGGAATCAGGAGATGCCGCTCGTAGTTTCCAATCACTGTTCCGGAAGCGTCGGGCTTTAAAAAGGACCGCACATAAAGTGGGATTCCCTTATTTTGCAGTGGCTTAATGGTTTTCGGATGAATTACTGTTGCGCCATAGTAAGCTAATTCAATGGCATCCTGATAGGTTAGTTTTTCTAATAATACCGTTTCATCGAACCACTTGGGATCGGCATTCAAAACGCCTGGTACGTCTTTCCAGATCGTTACACTTTCAGCATTTAGACAATAGGCAAAAATGGCGGCCGTATAATCAGACCCTTCCCGACCGAGGGTTGTTGTTCTATTATCGGCTGACTGACCAATAAATCCCTGCGTTACATAGAGGTCGTTTTTTGTTATGGCGTCCCTGATCCGCCGATTGGTTGTATCCCAGTCAACCCGGCCTTCACGAAAAGTAGTGTCTGTTCGGATCAATTGGCGGGCATCGAGCCAATGGGCCAAAATCCCCGTGTGTGTTAGGTAAGCGGCAATAATCTGAGTTGACAAAACTTCGCCTAACGAAACAATCTGGTCATAAACTTCATCGTATAGGACATTATTGATCGGTAGCTTCAGGTAATTTTCAAGATGGGTAAACGTCTGATGAACAACACTAAAATCTCCGGCCAGTTCGCTCATAATACCCTTATGATAATCCCGGATATCCTCTAGCTGCGTGTCAATTTCATTGGCTTGCTGGTGGATATAAGCTTTAACGAGCCCTTCTAATGCATTGGTTGTCTTTCCCATTGCCGAGACGATGACAACTGCATCTCGACCCTGTTTCTTAACGATTTCGGCAAGATTACGGACTCCGGCAATATCCTTTACGGAAGCACCGCCAAATTTGAAAACTTTCATATGGATAAAAAAAATAGACAGGATTACAGGCCTAACAGGATGTAGCAATATCCTGTTAGGCCTGTAATCCTGTCAAAAAGTCGATTAATTAAACCGTTATTTCCTGGCCTGTAAACAGCAATTCGCGAACAGCATCGGCAATCCCCTGTGGGTCAAAGCCGCACTCATGGTGCAATTCAATTTGTTCGCCATGTTCAATAACGGCGTCAGGAATACCTAGCCGTTTGAGACGAGCCATATAACCATGATCGGCCATGAATTCGAGAATTGCGCTACCGAAGCCACCCATTACACACCCATCTTCAACGGTCAACACACGGTCGAAACGCCTAAAAATATGATGCAAAAGTTCTTCGTCGAGTGGTTTTACGTATCGCATATCGAAATGCGCCGGGCGAATACCTTCTTTAGCCAGCATACGCGTAGCGTCAACAGCGTAATTACCAATGTGGCCAATGGTTAGAATGGCAACGTTTTCACCATCAGCGATCATCCGGCCCTTGCCAATTATCTGTTGTTCGAGCGGAGTGCGCCAGTTGGGCATAACGCCTTCTCCCCGTGGATAACGAATGGTAAAGGCACGTTTTCCCCGCTGAACCTCGTCAGATTGAGCCGTAAACATCATATTACGGAGTTCCTGCTCATTCATTGGCGCAGCTACAATCATATTTGGAATGCAGCGCATATAGGCTAAATCATAAGCGCCATGATGCGTGGGGCCATCGGCACCAGCGAACCCGGCACGGTCGAGGCAGAAAATAACCGGCAACTCCTGAATGCAAACGTCGTGGATAACCTGATCATAGGCCCGCTGCATGAATGTCGAGTAAATGTTGCAGAATACAAATTCACCCTGCGTAGCCATACCAGCGGAGAATGTAACTGCATGCTGTTCTGCAATGCCCACATCGAAAGCCCGTTTTGGCATGGCTTTCATCATGATGTTCATTGATGAGCCGGATGGCATGGCGGGTGTAACGCCCACAATGCGGGAGTTTTGTTCAGCCAGCTCGACTAATGTATTCCCAAATACGTCCTGATATTTGGGCGGTTGGGGTGTATCATAAATTTTCTTCTGGATAACGCCCGTCACTTTATCGAACAAACCGGGCGCATGCCATTTGGTCTGATCTTTTTCGGCGGGGCCGTAGCCCTTGCCTTTTACGGTTAATACGTGCAGGAGTTTTGGGCCGGGAATGTGTTTTAAATCGTCTAAAACGCTTACCAAATGATCAATATCGTGGCCATCAATTGGACCGAAGTAGCGAAGGTGTAACGATTCAAACAGATTGCTCTGCTCTAATAACGAACTTTTGATGCCCGATTGAACCTGCGACACTAAATCCTGCGCCGTTTTTCCAAGCTTATCCATCTTCCCGAGCAAATTCCAGACTTCATCTTTTACCTTATTATAAGTTTGTGAAGTGGTTATGTCGGTCAGGTATACGCGCAGAGCACCCACATTCGGATCAATACTCATGCAATTGTCATTCAGTACAATGAGCAGATTGCTATCTGTTGCACCGGCATGATTCATGCCTTCAAAAGCTTCACCCGCCGTTAGCGCACCATCGCCAATAACGGCAATGTGATTACGCTGCGTATTGCCCTGCAACTGCGATGCAACGGCCATTCCCAACGCTGCCGAAATGGAGGTAGAGGAGTGTCCAACGCCAAACGAATCATACTCGCTTTCTTTCCGCTTGGGGAAGCCAGAGAGTCCCTTATAGAACCTATTGGTGTGGAATTTTTCCCGCCGACCCGTCAGAATTTTATGACCGTAGGCTTGGTGACCTACATCCCAGACTAGTTGGTCGTCGGGCGTATTGAAAACGTAATGAAGAGCAACCGTTAGTTCAACTACGCCCAGACTAGCCCCAAAGTGACCACCATAAACCGATACATCGTCGATAATGAACTGACGTAATTCGTCGGCAACTTGGGGTAGGCGGGATTTATCGAGTTTGCGAAGATCGTCGGGGGTATTAATTGTGGCAAGAAGACTGCCAGGGGTAATCAGCATGATGGTAGCAGATAAGCGTCTGTCTTACAACAACACATGTATAGAATCCATTGTTCTATTGACGGCTTGTCAGTAGCATTCGACCGGCGAAGCTACTACAAATTTCAATAATTATAAAAAATCTAAGCCTTCGACTGCCCTTATACATACGCAGGCGCCAAAGGCTTAGATTTTTGCAGGAACTGTATATACTTATTTTGTATTATTTGTCGGACACGGACTGATAAATAATTTTAATTTCGCTGACTGGCGCGAAATAGTTTTTGCTTTTCTTCGCGGGTCAGGCTTTCGTAACCGGATCGCGAAATTTTATCTAAAATTGTATCCACTTCGTTCTGATCGGGTGTCGCTGCCGACGTCGCAGTGACATTTGTCGATGATACAAAGGTACTCGCCTGTGTATTGGCGTTACTTCGCTGCCGGTAGGATACTTTAACCGCTGGTTTAGGTTTAAGTAAATTGCTCCAGCCATCCACAAGCCAATAGAGAGGCCGGCCAAGGTCTGTTCCATTCTGTAATAATTTAACGTAAGCAAAGCCCATCAGCGCCCCGCCAAGGTGCGCCAGATTACCACCCGCGTTCGTACCTGCCGACTGAGCAACAGAAAGAATGATAAAGAAAAAAACGATGTACTTTATTCGTACAGGACCAAAAAAGAGCAGATGAAACGTGTAATTTGGCAGTAGTGTCGCTGCGCCAACGGCTACCGAAAATGCGGCTGCCGACGCTCCCAGCATCCGAGCCGTATCGGCCTGACTTTGAAAGTATGGTACCAGATTGTACATGGCTAAATACAGGATACCACCTGCCAGCCCCCCCATGATATATAATCCCATGAGTCGACGATTACCCAGATACTCATCTATCAACCGACCAAACCAGTATAAAAACAGCATGTTATAGAGGATATGGAAAATCTCCTCATGCGTGAAAAAATACGTAAACAAAGTCCAGGGTTTGTGCAAAAACGCACGAATATCGCCCGGAAGCATCAACTGCTGCCGAACAAGGTAATACATGTCTAAGTTCTGGGCCATTGTCAGGCTCACTTTCGTCAGCAAAAGGACCAGAAATATGACAACATTAACTAATATCAATTGCACCAACGTATTGTTGGGCTTATTGAATTCGCTCCGAAAATCATCGAACAACCCGCTCATCCCTAATTAAACGTTTTTCGCTGTGAACCCCAGTATTTGATCAGTACAAGCGCAAATAACATACCGCCTATATGGGCGAAATGGGCAACGTTGTCGGCTTGCGCCCGATAAACACCCGAATAAAGCTCAATAGCTCCGTAGAAGATAACGAGGTACTTTGCCTTAACCGGTATAGGTGGAAACAATAAAAATAGTTGAGTGTTCGGAAATAGTAGTCCGTAACCCATTATTACTCCAAAAATTGCACCAGATGCGCCTACCATTGGCTCATCAACCTGATTTGTAAAAATTCGGTTAATGATAGAAATGCTATCCTCTATGTTTTTGTTATCGTTTGGAAACTCTTTAAACTTTTCGATAAAAGGCACTAGCCGATCATAGTAAGAGCCTGCATGCTGGTCAACGAAAGCTAAGAATCTATCATAATCAGGATGTGCCTGGTACGCCTGAACTGTTCCATATACGTCGTGCATCTCAAAATAGTTTATCCCCGAGAATAAAAACGCAGCGCCTAAACCAGTAAAAAAGTAAAAGAACGTAAACCGTTTCGGTCCCCAAAACTGCTCCAGCATTGGTCCAAACACTATCAAGCCAATCATGTTGCTGAAAATGTGATTCAAACCACCATGCAGAAACATGTGAGTCAATAACTGAATCGGATTAAACTTATCGGATAAAAACGAGTGAAGCCCAAATTGCTCAATAATAGCCTCATTAGTAACCAAAAAAGCCAATACATTTATTATTAATAGAACGCGAACTACTGGAGTAAGTGAAAACATCTTAATTGACAAGTTATGCTGATTAACCCAATTATCAGCGAAAAAGTCCCGCAATTTTATCCAACGACAATACAACCGTTATTGGCTCGCCGGTGGGAGTGTAACCTGGGTTAACGGACGCAAAAAGTTGGTTTACTAATGCCTTTCGTTCAGTTGAACTCAAGCGGTTTACATAGCGCATAGCCGACCGGCGTGCCAGTGACCGCGCCATCAACTCAACTCTATCTAATTTTAATCGACCGGTATCTGCCCGCAATTGCGCCAGCAGATTAGAAAATAACTCTTCTTCATTTTCGCCCATGATCAATGCTGGTACTCCCCGAATCACAAATGTATTTGCCCCCAACTCGTCAAACTCAAATCCCAGATTTGCCAGATCCTCGCGCAGGTCGAGTGCCAGCTGAAAATCGACGGGCATTAGTGTAATTGTTTTTGGAAACAATAGTTGTTGAGAAGCTCCATTTCGCTTGGTGAGCGCTGCGTGAAATTGGTCATACAGAATCCGTTCATAAGCCCGCCGTTGGTCGAT
>JANXVQ010000435.1 GCA_025351545.1 Spirosoma sp. | reverse complement strand
CCAAAACCATCGCCCGATCAAATCAAGAAGGCGCAGGTGCTCATTGATACCAATATTGCTCATGCTAACAAACACGGTCGGTGGGCGCTCGACCACTTGCAGGAGTCAACCCGAATTTATCCGAATTTTGGTGAAGCATATTTCTCGATGGCTTATGTATTTCAGAAAATCACACCTAACGTCGACTCCGCTAAATATTACTATAAACAGACGATTCGAGCGGCAAATGCCTATGCACCAGCCTACAACAACCTTGGTGTAATTTATCAGGGTGAAGGGTTTACACAGAACAACCGGCAGAAGCTAGAACTGGCTTCGTATTATTACAACCGCTCGATGGTAGTAAACCCAGCGTATGTAGATGGGCAGAATAACCAGGCAAACCTGCGAAAGGCAACGGGTATAGACGTAAAAATTATGGCCGATTCGGTTATTAATAAATACTAAACAGATCTGATTCTATAACCCACAAAAGATGGCCTGCCTGCTGAACTCTATGAGCAGGCAGGCTATCTTTTGTGGGTTACTTTTTGCTTACGTATTTGTTGCCTTTTATATAATACCGATACGGCAAATCAGCCCCTTGGGTTAGACCAATGCGCGTGGTCGTGACCATATCGAAATCATGTAAAACCGGGCCGCGAATAAAAATAGTTCCTGTCGTTAATGAGGATGAATTGTGTTCCTTTTTGCTAATCCCCATCGCAATTGTCAACTTGCCGGGACCATTCGTGAGATTACGCTGACCGTCGGCTGTCGTTGGGTCGATGGTGTTGTTACGGTATCGTTCAAAGCCCGTTTTAAACGCTTCATTTCGGCGTAATGCCATCAGCTCGATCCCTTCTGTCGGTTCGAGTGCGCGAATCAGTATCGCTTCACCCACGCCCTCCGGCCCCGTTACAATATTGATACAATTGTAGTGGTTGTAAATTTGATATACATACAACAGGCCAGCCGGGCCAAACATGGCTGCATTACGAGGTGTTTTCCGTCGATAAGCATGGCAGGCTGGGTCGTCGGTCAGATACCCTTCTGCCTCTACGATGATTCCGGCTGTTATGCCCTCTGACAGTCCATCGCCGTTGCCACGGGATTCATGAACAAGTTCGCAGCCAAGCAGGAGTTGGGCCAGTGTGAGTGTGTCGTGAGATTGATAAAAATCGAGGGGAAGTTTAGGCATAGTATTGACGTTGGATTAGCACTGTAGGCGTTCATTTACATAGAATTGTTAAGCGTTACCCAACAGTGAAAAGGTTAACAGGTGACGAGGCCAGTTGGTTACGATGATACGTTAATAAACCGCTGAATGGATGATCTTACCGTTTGCTAAGTAACTATCAATGAATGCGATAGTATAAATTACCTTTCTATGGCTGATAATCCATTTGGCTATGGCGGAGATATATGTGCAGATACCGGCCTACCGGGATTCCGAACTGCCCAAAACGATTCAGAGTCTGCTCAACATGGCGACTCATGCTGAACGTATTCGTGTTGGGGTTATGTGGCAGCGATCAGCCACCGACCGGTTACCCCGTAGCCTTACCAGTCGACCCGAAATTGATATTATTGACGTTCCCTATCAGGAAAGTAAAGGGTGTAATTGGGCCCGTAACCTACTGCAACAGGGCTGGAAGGGCGAATCCTATACGCTTTTAATTGACTCTCATCAGCGTTTTGTGCGTGGATGGGATCAACTCATGATTGACATGTATGAAGGCTTGCGGCAGCAAAATATTGACAAGCCAATCTTAACGGGTTATCTGCCGCCGTATGATCCTGTTAATGAGCCCTATGGCCGCGTGTATACGCCCATGGAAATGTATGCCCTCGACCAGGATAATGGGTTGCTGACCAAATTGGTTAGTTATCCAATGCCCTTCTGGAAACGGCTTGATCGACCGAAACCGGCTCATTTTATCTCCTTACATTTCCTGTTTACGGCTGGGCAGTTTAACCGGGACATCACGTTTGACCCGGATATTTATTTTTTTGGCGATGAAGTCGTTACGAGCCTGAGAGCTTATACCGCAGGTTATGATTTGTTTCACCCCCATCGCCTGTTGGGTTGGCATGCCTATGATCGGCGAACGCGGACGCCCCACTGGGCTGACCATCAGACCTGGACCGAGCAGGAGCGCATTTCTGCCGAACGGATTCGTGCCTTATACAGTGGGCAATTAACCGGCCGCTATGGTCTCGGCACCGCACGAAGTATTAGTCAGTATGAAAGTTATATTTTTCGAAAGCTGATTAGCCATGAATCTGCTGCCTGATCTGGTAATTAACCGGCCAAACCAGAAAAACCTATTCTGGATAGATGACTTTTTAACCGATGTCGAGTGCGCGTTTGTGCTCTGCGAGCTGGAATATGCATTCTGGCAGCGAAGCCGCGTCATCAAAATAGTAGAGGACAACACCATTCAGTCCTTCCACAGTCCTATCCGTACCAGCGAAACGTCGGCTCAGGAGTGGTTTAGTGATGAATTACTTGCGTTTATGGGCAATCTGGAAACTCGACTCGAAGCGTTACTTAACACCAACCGCTCGCGGTTCGAATACTGGCAGGCCACGCGCTATGAGCCCGGCGGCCGCTTTGATTATCATCACGATGCCGGTTATTGGGATAACGATCCTGCCGGGGAGCGGCAACACACCATTTTACTGTATCTCGATACGCCCGTTCAGGGAGGGCAGACGCACTTCCGGGCACAAGATATAACTGTTCAGGCGGTGGCTGGACGGTTGCTTGTCTGGAATAATCTGTTGCCCACCGGCCATTGTAATTATGGAATGATTCACGCCAGTATGCCTGTCATTGACGGGTATAAAACCACGCTCGTTACCTGGGAGCGACTAAACTCATTCAGAACCGAAAAACCAATTTAGAAAGCTATGGAAAAGTCAGGAGGAACAGACGAAAAAGTCGTCAGGGATATCATTAAGCGCTATGGTGATGTCATCAATCTAAAAGAGAATCCAGCGCTGATTATTGAAATTATCCGCAACTTCCGTAGAATCCTGGAAGATGTACCGGATGGAGGACTAAAACCCGGCGGTGTCGGTCCAGTCGGTCCAACGAGCCATGTAGAAACGGTTACAAATACTGAAATTATGAAGCAGATGCTGAAAATGACCAAGGAAATTGCAGCGCTTAGAGCCAAGCTAGGTTAAGGTATAATCTCTACTCCGCAAGAATTCCTGCGGAGTAGAGGATTAAATTACATTCATCGTCTGCTCTTTAATCTTCTCTAATTCATCTTTCATCTGCACCACAAATCGCTGAATAGACGAGTCGTTAGCTTTAGAGCCAATGGTGTTGATTTCACGGCCAATTTCCTGCGAGATAAAATTCAGTTTTTTGCCGTTGGCTTCTTCCGTTGCCAGCACTTCCAGAAAATAGCTGAGGTGGTTTTTGAGCCGCACTCTCTCTTCCGAAATGTCGAACTTCTCAACGTAATAGACCAACTCCTGTTCAAAGCGATTCTTATCAAACGATTCGTTATCTAATAACTCACGCACCGAGTTCCGCATCCGGTCGCGTACCGCCGGAATTCGCAACACGTCGTGCTCTTCTATATCGGCCAGCCGGTCGGTAATGATCTGTATGTATTCCTGAAATTTACTTTCCAGAACGGCACCATCCTGTTTGCGAAAGCCATCGCACCGGCGAATGGCTTCCTGCACAGCGGCCTGTACGGTTGCCCAGTCAGATGAATCGGCCGTATGATCAGCTGATTCTGTGAGGTAGGCATTTGGCTGTTGCAGAGCCAATTGCAAAACATCGCTATCGGGTATGCTCATCAACATGGTATTAGCCGTTTCTTTCAGATCTGAAACATAAGCTAACACCAGTGGACGATTGATGATAACACCCGGCCGAACAGCATTCGTACGTGCCAGGTTGAGGGAAAGTTCGACTTTGCCGCGTTCCAGTTGCTGGGTCAGTAACGCCCGTAGTTCAATTTCCTTGTCGGAAAATTGCCGGGGCATGCGACAATAAATGTCTAAGAATTTAGAATTCAGCGTTTTAACTTCAGCCGTTACAGACAGACCACCGGCCTCTACCGTTGCGTTGCCGAAGCCGGTCATTGATTTAAGCATTGTATATACAGTTTGCAGTTTATAGTTTTTCCTGTGTAGTTACTGCCGGAAGTGGCAAACTACGAACGGTGAACTACAAACTCTTTATTTTTCGACTGATTGTTTCTTTAAAGCTCCCGCTTCTAACGCTAAAGACTCTTTTCGATTTCGGGCAACGTCGATGGCGGTGTAAATCGCTTGCAGCATGGATGTTTCGTCGGCTAGATCTTTACCGGCAATATCGTAGGCTGTTCCATGATCGGGCGATGTTCTGACGGCAGGCATCCCGGCCGTAAAGTTCACTCCTTCTTCAAAGGCAATGGCTTTAAATGGAATCAGACCCTGATCGTGATACATAGCTAACACAGCGTCGAATTTCGTATAGGCCCGTGTGCCAAAGAAGCCATCGGCAGGGTAGGGGCCAAACACTAACTGCCCTTTGTTACGCCATTCTGCGAGAACTGGCTTTATAATATCATTTTCCTCATTACCCAACAGTCCTTCTTCGCCCGCGTGCGGGTTAAGTCCCAGCACCGCAATTTTTGGCTTTTCGATACCGAAATCCTGCTCCAGCGATTGCATCATGAGGGTTAATTTCTGCGCAATACGCTCCTTGGTAATGTTCTGCCGAACGCGCCCCAACGGCACGTGACCCGTTACAACACCTACCCGTAGGGTTTGGCTGACCAGAAACATCAGGTTATCCTGCACACCAAACTGCTCGGCCAGATATTCTGTATGACCCGGAAATTTAAACTCCTCCGACTGAATATTATTTTTATTGATAGGAGCCGTTACCAAAGCGTCTATCTTCCCGTCTTTCAAATCATCGACGGCCCGCTGCAAACACGCCAGAGCGGCCTGTCCGGCTTCAGGGGTTACCTGGCCCGGCAAAATATCCTGATTCTGATCGGGCCAGCATGTAATAACGTTCGTTAGCTTGTGACTGATTTGACCAACTGTCTGGACACCATTCAGGTTCCAGTCTTTCAGATTCAGCAAGTTGCGATACCGATTCAAGATTCGCATGGAACCGTAGATTACGGGTGTGCAAATTTTTTGTAACCGGTTGTACTGCAAGGCTTTCAGGATCACTTCGGGGCCAATTCCATTGTAGTCGCCGAGCGAAATGCCAATAATTAAGCGGTCTTCGCGCCCGACATTCTCTGCCGCTTGTAAAGACTGATTATTGCCGTCCTGCTGGTCCCAATCACCTGATATGGAATCACGCTGGCCATTTCGGTTGTCGCTTGTTGGGCGGTTACGCTCGGGCTGGGCCTCATCGCGCTGGCGATTTTCAGTAGACCGTTGGCCGTTACTGGGTTGACCATCGCGTTGATTTTTAGACCGCTGGCCGGGTCGGGGTGCCCGTTCCGACCGATCGCCCGGAGCAGCCGGAACGGCGTCACCTGCACTGGCAGGGCGCTCGTCACGGCCAGATCGATTGTTTTGCTGTCGGTTATCACGTTGATTCTGAGCGCCGTCGCGTGGTCCGCCGTCGCGGTTTCGCTCGTTCCGTGGTTCGCTATTGCGTTGTCCGCCATTGCGTGGTTCGCCATTGCGATTATCACGTTGTGGCGTTTCCTGCTGGTTTCCGGTCGATTTAGTAACCGTCTGTTCTGATGATGTTGATCCGCTTTCGCCCGCTTGCGTATTACTCGGTCTTGCGTCTGGAGTTGGCGCGGTCGACGGAGTCGTACGGTGTGAGTTTGATTCCTCGGATTGGCGTTGTTCCATGCACTTTTTGTAGTTTCGCCAGAAATTTTAAATAATGAACAATGTAGACTAAAGACCCGGTCCTTAGTTCATACTCTACATCGTCTTGCCTGCAAGTTACGAAAACCCAACGGATGTCCCAGAATCAACTTTCTATTCTCATTGCCGACGAAATGCACCCGTCGCTATTTGCCATGCTCGATCAGGCAGGTTTTCGGTATGACTACCAGCCCAAAATTACACGAGCTGAGCTATTAACCACACTTTTGCCTTACAACGGCCTTATCATCCGAAGTAAAACTAGTGTTAACGAAGAATTACTGGCACAGGCGTCAAATCTGCGTTTCATTGGCCGGGCTGGTGCCGGCCTGGATTTAATTGACCTTGATGCTGCCGAACGGCGGGGTATCCGGGTTTTTCACGCGGGTGAAGGTAATCGCGACGCTGTTGCCGAACATACAGTTGGTATGTTATTGGCTCTATTGATGAATATTTTGAAAGCAGATCGCGAAGTGCGTCAGGGTATCTGGAATCGCGAAGGTAATCGGGGATATGAACTCGGCAACATGACGGTTGGTCTTATTGGCTATGGCAACAATGGACACGCTACGGCCCGTCGGCTGAGTGGGTTTGGATGCCGTGTTTTGGCCTACGATAAATTCCTGACCAACTATGGCGATGCTTTTGCCGAAGAAGCTACGCTGGACCAAATCAGGGCCGAAGCTGATGTACTAAGTCTTCATGTTCCGCTAACCGACGAAACACGAATGATGATCAATGATACATTCATCGACCAATCTGGCAAACCGTTCTACCTCATAAATATTGCACGGGGCGAAGTTGTATCGCTGTCGGCAGTGGTGCGTGGACTGGAAAACGGTAAAATTCGTGGCGCGTGTTTAGATGTGCTGGAAAACGAAAAGCTGACAAAACTCACCTCCGATCAACAGATTGTGTTCGACTATCTGCGTCAATCAGACCGGGTTGTGCTGACTCCGCATATTGCCGGTTGGACCCACGAAAGCTATGTTAGAATTAATGAAGTGATCGTTAGACAACTACTGTCGTAGAATGGCAAGTCGCAACGTATTGCGACTCTATTTGACCACTGTGAAATTCGCACTGGTGCAGGTTGTACCCGCGTCGTTTGTCAGGCAAATTTGCCCGGTTATGGCACCAACCGGAACGGTCACTCTGATGTTTGCTCCCTCCAGTACAAACTTGGCGGCTACTGATGCACCGTTGCCAAACCGAATTTCCTGAGTGGATGCCAGGTTCTGGCCGGTTAAAACAATTTCGTTGCCGACTGCGCCCGACTTAGGGGTGAAATCTACCGCTGCGATGAGCCGGAGTACAGTAAATGCGGGTGTTACGGTGGTAATATTTGTTGTGTTAATGATTTGCAAAGGGCCGCTTTGGGCATTCGTTGGGACCAAAACCCATCGTTCCGTATCCTCATTTTTTCCGCCATCAACGGCTGCGGTAGCAGAACCGGTGAAGAAAATCTGGGCATTCAATAAAAAATCTCCCCGCAGAACGACGCGGTCGCCGGGTCGTGCTTTCAGCGGAATTATATCCGACACAATCGCTTTTTGAACAACAATTAAAGATGTGGAGGCTGTGCCAGCGCGACTAACAACCGTGACCAGGCCACTGACAGCCGCATCTGGAACCCCAATGAGTAAGTCAGAACCCTCGTTGCGACTGGTGATAGGTACGGCAATACCGCTAACCGTAACTCCCGTGATGCGGTAAAGATTCTTACCCGAAATAGTAAGTGGCCGCCCTCGTAATGTCCGCGCCGGACTAACGACGAGGGCGGAAGGGGCTAAGTAAAAAAAGAATGGTTCTGTAGCTGTCGTGTTGCCACCAATGCCACTAGCCGACACCGACACCTGCCCCGACGAAGGAAATGCGGGGACACTAGCTTCGATTTGTGTGTCACTAATCAATCGGAATATTACAGGTACATTACCGATTGAGACAGTGACTACTCCGCTCAGGTTGCGGCCCTCAACAATCAGTCTGTCGCCTGCAATACCGTCCTGAGCGAGAAGATGCGTGATAAAAGGTGGCTGGATAATTTTTAGTGTATCCGTGCTGGTAGCTACTAACGTTTCGAAAACTTTAACGGTTACCAAACCTGATGTTGCCGTTGCCGGAATCGTTGTACGAATCTCGGTATCTGTAACCCTGGTAAGGCTTTTTTCGGCACCTAAGCCATTGATGCTTACCACACCATCTGTCAGGTTTTTTCCCTGGATGACCAGTTCGGCACCGGGTTTTGTTCTTAACGGACTCAAGCTGGTGATTTGTGGTGTTCCGGCTACGATAAATCTATTTGATACCTCGCCAGCCACCGTTTCGACAACCAGCGGCTGTGGTCCGCGTGGTACGCTTGCCGGTATGACAAGGGTGAGTTTTTGAGCAGAACTATCTTTTACTATCGCATCAATATCATTAAACCGAACTCGTTTAATTTGATCGAGATAGTCACCTGTTAGAACAACCTGTGTGCCCTGAAGCCCGTTTGCCGGTGTGATCGCTGTGACAATAGGGGGTGGTTGTACAACCGTGAAGGGTAGCGGGTCGGAGGTTCCCTCGTTAGTATGGATGCGAATCTGGGTTTTGCCG
>JANXVQ010000414.1 GCA_025351545.1 Spirosoma sp. | reverse complement strand
GATTATGATGGAGACAAAGATCAGGATCTGATTCTGGTGGGTGACTGGATGCCTGTTCGCATTTTCGCTAACGACAAGGGCCACTTATCCGAAGTCAATCTTAGTACTAAAGACGAAACACCATTAAATGGTTTCTACCAGCGCGTTATTGCTGCTGACTTTGATCACGACGGCGACATTGATCTGATGGCGGGCAATATTGGTACGAATACCAAGCTTCGCAAAACGCCTGATTCGCAACTACGAATGTGGGTAAAGGATGTTGACAATAACCAGAGCACAGAGCAGATCATTGCCTACAATCGAGGAAAAGACTGGTACCCACTGGCCTTTAAAGATGAGCTAGGCAAGCAGATGCCGAGTATTATTAACAAACGATTTACCGATTATGTGTCGTTTGCAGGGAAACCACTTAGCGCTGTTTTGAAAGATGATGAATTGAAAGGAGCCGAAGAGTTTACGGTCAATCAGTTTGCATCGATCTACCTGGAAAATCAGGGTGGTCGGTTTGTGGTGCATGAATTGCCTATGCTGGCACAGGTTTCGAAGTTATTCGCCCTACAAGCTATCGACATTGATCAGGATGGTGATCTGGACGTACTGGGCGGAGGTAATTTCTACGGTGTAAGTACCTATCAGGGCCGTTATGACGCCAGTTATGGGTTAGTTCTGCGCAACGATGGTAAAGGTAATTTCTCCGCTCTATCACCGGTCGACTCGGGTTTTTTACTGAATGGCGAAATACGAGACATTCACCCTGTACGTACTGCACAAGGTCCATTGATTGTTGTTGCTCGAAACAGCGCTGGCTTGCAGTTATTCAAACCGTTACAACTTAAGTAATACTTAATTTTGTCTGCTGTTTTCCGTTAATTTTGCAACTGCTTATCAATCATATTGCGGTTTTTTACTGCTTTAACCTGTCATTAATTGTATGAACTTTTCGCTTCGCTTTGGCTGTCTGATCGCGTTATTGCTGGTTGGATTGTCCGGTTGCCAGAAGCCTGCTTCACCTGCCGAATATAATGCAAAGGCTTCTAATCCCGAGTACTACAACGCGGCTTTGAATAAACTGACGCAGGTAGTTATTCACGATATTTTTTCTCCTCCTGTTGCCAGTCGGATTTATTCGTATGCGAACCTCGCGGGTTATGAAGCCCTCGTACCATTCGATGCAAAGTATGAATCGTTGGGCGGTAAATTAAAACGATTTGAGATTGGCCCAAAACCAGAAGCAGGTAAAGATTATTGCTTTCCTTTGGCCAGTACGCATGCCTTTATGACGGTTGCCCGGGCATTAACCTTCTCGATTGATTTTTATGATGAATTCGAGAAACCATTTTATGAGCAATACAAGAAAGACGGCGTGCCCGACGACGTATACGATCGGTCGATGGCATACGGAGAAACTGTAGCCAAGCATATTCTGGACTATGCCGCCAAGGATAAATACAAGCAAACCCGGGGCTTCAAACACACGGTCACAAACGAAGAAGGATCATGGGTGCCAACGCCACCAGCCTATATGGATGCCGCTGAACCTCAGTGGAATAAGCTCCGATGCTGGGTAATGGATACCTGTAGTCAATTTATGCCTCCCCGGCCACATTCTTACACCCTTGCCAAAGGTAGCCCTTATGAGAAGGAACTCGATGAGGTTTACCAGACCGGCAAAAATCTGGATAAAGTAAAACAGGATATTGCTTACTTCTGGGACGATAACGCGTTTGTTATGAACGTAGCGGGGCACGTTATGTATGCCAGCAAGAAAATGACACCTGGCGGACACTGGCTGGCAATTGCCCAAACGGTTGCCCGGCAGAGAAAACTAAATATGATGCAGACCGTTGAGGCCTATGCGCTTACTTCATTTGCGTTGAGCGATGGCTTCATTTCGTGCTGGGATGAAAAATATCGGACCAAAACAATTCGGCCCGAAACGGTCATCAACAAGTCGATTGACCCGAAATGGGCTCCTTTTTTGCAAACGCCCCCGTTTCCCGAATATCCGAGTGGGCATAGTGTTATATCCAACGCGGCTGCTACGGTATTGACTGAATTGATGGGCGATAATATCGCTTTTACGGATTCTACAGAGTTTCAGTATGGGCATGGCGTTCGTTCCTTTAAATCATTTCGTGATGCTGCTAACGAAGCCTCTATCAGTCGGCTATACGGCGGCATTCACTATCGGTCGGCTTTGGTAAACGGACAAATAGAAGGTGAAAAAGTGGGCAAATGGGTAATTGAGAAAATTCACGCCCATAAGCCGGGTGTTGCCAGCCGATAAGTGTTAAAATATAATTAAAAAATCCCCGCTTTCGAAAAGCGGGGATTTTTTTTGAGTAAATGGCAGTCAATACACATATGTCTTACTATTGATGCCGTGAAGATACATTTACAACTATTAATGCTGCTTGCCGGCCTTTTTTTTGGCCAGAATTTACGGGCTCAGTCTGCAAAGTCTGATACCACCCAAAAAGCACCCAATAAAGGCCAGCAAACCTACTATGCCATAAGTCGCTCGTCGGAAGACTCAACCCGGTCGATTTTTAACTTTAAAGCAGCACCTATCTACGTCCGTGCCACTCCTTTCTCAATTTACACGGGAGCGGGTAACCCCAGAGATCGTATCGCACAGAGTATAGAGATCGGTAAGTCGTTCAATGTGATTGATTTAGGTGTTGCTTTTGGTCGGAATTCATTACGGCCTGACACTTCACTTTTTCTTGAAGGAAGGGTTACGATGGACGTGGCAAACTATGGCATTTTTGCAAATGAGATGACTATTGGGGCGGGGCGGGTTTTTGATAAACAGGGAAGCCTGATGCTCGAATTGTCCTATAGCATCATTGCACAAGTAGCTCCTCGTGTCGGCATTGGCCTAACGACGGGCTACTTCGATTTTAGCAATGAATCAACTGATAACTCCAAAACATTTTACGGGATTTACCTACGCTGGGGACTCCTGCGAACCGACTCTGGAGGCTTACTTGGAGGGTCCCGTGGTCGGGGACGTCCCGTTCGGGTTGGGCGACCGCACCGACATGGACGATAGCTTTTGTCGGTCATGTCGTATCGTTTGCCTCTCTTCCCAAATTACATTAAACCTAATGGCCTGGGCTAATAACCTAAGTCCGGTTTCGGTGTTTTAGCAGTTGATAACCATCTCAACTGCATAATGAAATAATTTTACTATCTGTTGGCAAGTGGACTTTGTATAGCTCAACTAGGATTTGCTCAACAGACATATTTCAACGTGCCTTTGGCCGATGTCGTTGGCAAAAACGAAATTGCCGTTCAGCAGTAATTTAATTTCTCGGAGTCGATACGATCATCTACCACGTTAAACTATGGATTAGGGTACGAGTGGGAGATTGGCCTGAATTTCTATAACCTTGACTACCTGCCGAGCGAGCGCCGTATTGTCGCTGACGACTCAACTACCGAAAAAGCGTTCAGCCCGGTATTAATGTTGAATACTCAAAAAGCCTTTGACATCACTAAAAATCTGGAAGTATCGATTGGCGCCCAGGGTGGTATGAACACGTTAACAAGTTCTGTAGGTTGGCCGCGAATAAATAAAACCGGATCGCAGGCAGTGGTGCTTCAATTGACATTCAACCCGAAATAAAGCTAAGGTCTATAATCGGTTTTGGCAGGTTAGACATTACCGACAACGGCATTACGCAGCTTAAAATGGGACTTCCGGAAAAGCGGAAGTCGTTGATAATTAAGGGCGTTGGTCAGCAATTGAAGACCATTCAGATAAAGTAAAAATTCATAAGTAGTTTACAAAAGGTTACCGCTGCACCTACTGTAAACTACTTATGAATTTTTACCATTGTGCCACTGGCAGATGGGCAGATTGTAGTTCAAGTTCAACATCTTTCGAACTTATTGCCATTTTGTTTAAAGAAATGTAGATGGCTTTCACCGCATTCTCGATGCGCTGCCAGCCATCTTCACTACGTAGATCAATACTAATCATAGTGCGGTTGTTCTGCGCCATTATAGTCAGGTAGGTCATTGCGCCAAGTATTACGGCCGAAATGGCCTCTGTATCAGCTCCTTTCACAAATGAGAGCTGACTAACAAGCCGCGTCATTTCTTCATCCTGCGCTTTGGCTGTTGTTTCTGCAATCGAGTCATTTTCAATGACACTCGCCTTGAGCACCTCGCGAGCCGCCTTGAATGTTCGGAAATATCTGTAGGTTTGAATAACCTGCCGATACCAGATCCTGGCTATGTCAGATTCGTGTAGAGGACGAATTTGGTCTAAAACCGCAGGTGTAAAGATTGGGAATATTTTCCCCATTTTCACATAGTACTCCAGTAGGCCTTCCATCCCGCCAAAATATCTATAGATCAGAACTTTACTGACATTGGCCTTCTCGGCAACGCGGTTAACACCTACACCTTCCAAGCCTCGTTCTGCAATAACCTCTTCTAATGCTTCAACAATGCGTTGAGTCGTTTTTGAACGGTTACGTCTGATTTTTCATCTTTTTCCATAATAACTGTACCCATTATAAATTTGTGTATATGTCACCCCTAGGACTATAAGTGATAATGAAAGTCACTTTGGTAAACTTTCATTATCACTTATAGTCCTAGGGGTGATAGCACTTGTCGAGGTTGTAAACAAAGAAGTTAATTATTCATTAAAATTAATCGATCCATACAGAAATAAACCCCTGCATTGACACGGAAAGCACTTTTATAATTCAGTGAGGAGGTTAAGCTACAGGCAAACTATTGCCTTTAGTAGCAATTATTGAACGAATATTATAATAAAATTTACATAGTCCAAATGCCGGAAGGAAGAACCGGTTAAATAGTAAGTGTATATACGATCATATATGTAATGGCTAAGTTAAGATTTAGGATTTTTTTTAAAAACAACTTTTATTCATAAGTTAATATTTTACTTAAAAGCCAGTGAAGGAAGTGCATTGAATATGCAAGTGTTAGCATGCATTCTGTGATTAGAATAATCTATTTTTACTTTATAAGTTATTTATAATGAGAAACTTGCGTATTATGGTGCGAATGGATAAACTAAAGAATATAAAGAAATTGATGATGAAAAGCTTTATCCAATGAACCCAACAGTACAATGTTTTTTTTAACTCTAATTTCTATATATATGTATAATATTTCTCATATTGGTATAGCGAGGGTGTTTTTTAGCGTCTTACTCTTGCTAACAACCAATTTTGCTACTAGCCAGTCGTTAACTGAGGCTATTAGACTCAATCAGTTGGGTTTCTATCCGAATGCATCTAAAGTGGCTGTCGTTGTTAATGATTCCGGCGGGTTGGATAGAAGAGAGATTTTCCAACTTGTCACTCCAGATCGAAAACAAGTGGTTTTTAGCGGAAAACTCAGTGAGCCGAAACAGAATTTGATTTCTGGAAAGACAACCCGTTTAGCCGATTTTTCCATCTATCAACGGACAGGCGTATACGTTTTATTAATTCCGGGCTTTGGCTACTCTTACCCGTTCGAAATTCGGCAAAACGTATATAGGGCGCTGGCTATCGGTGCATTAAAAGGCTTTTACTACCAACGAGCGTCTACTGATTTGCCCGTGCAATATGCCGCTAAATGGAATCGTCTGTCAGGTCATCCGGATACCCGCATATTAATTCACCCATCAGCGGCTTCGTCCGATCGTCCGGCGGGTACGGTCATCGCATCGCCAAAAGGCTGGTATGATGCCGGTGATTATAATAAATACATCGTTAACTCGGGCATTACAACGGCTACACTACTAGCGCTTTACGAAGATTTTCCTGCCTATTTCAAGTCATTTGATACGGCTATTCCTGAAACAGGCAACGCTATCCCCGATCTGTTGGATGAAGTACTCTGGAATCTGCGCTGGATGCTAACCATGCAGGACCCGGCCGATGGGGGTGTATATCATAAGCTGACTAATGCGCGTTTCGATGGAATGGTTATGCCAGACAAAGCCACTCAGGACCGCTATGTTGTACAAAAGAGCATTACGGCAACACTCGACTTTGCCGCTGTTCTGGCTCAGGCCAGCCGGGTTTTTAGAAATTATAACCGAGCGCTGCCCGGTCTGGCGGATTCTTGCCAAACAGCGGCCGTAAATGCGTGGAAATGGGCTCAGCAAAACCCCAACGCAGTTTATAAACAGAATGAGATGAATGTCCAGTTCGACCCGGATGTCGTTACGGGTGGTTACGAAGACCGCGATTCGAGTGATGAATGGCTATGGGCCGCATCAGAATTGTATGTAACAACGAAAGATGATGCTTACTACGCGGCTGTCAAGCTGAAATCTGACGAAAAGATGCCCCTGCCTTCCTGGAATCAGGTTCGCTCATTGGGTTACTATACGTTGGCTCGATTTTCTGGGGCACTCACGCCGTTGGGCCGAAAAGATAGCGAGTTGGTGAAGGAGCGAATTGTTGCATTTGCCAATGAATTGATCCAGGGGACCGATAAACAGGCTTTTGGTACAGTGATGGGAAAGTCGGCGCGGGATTATATTTGGGGAAGTAGTGCCGTAGCGGCTAATCAGGGTATTGCTCTCATTCAGGCATACCAGTTAACAAAGGATGCAAAATACCTGCGTTTTGCGTTGGGCAACCTCGATTATTTATTGGGCCGGAACGCTATCGGCTATTCGTTTGTAACCGGATTTGGTCACAAGTCTGTTATGCATCCGCACCATCGCCCATCGGTGGCCGACGGTATCACAGAACCGGTTCCGGGCTTATTGTCTGGTGGTCCAAACGGGAATGCACCTAAGCAGGACAAGTGCGCTGGCTATACCGCCACATCTGCCGATGAAATGTTCCTGGATGACTCCTGTTCGTATGCCTCCAACGAAATTGCTATTAATTGGAATGCGCCGTTGGTTTATCTGGCAGCCGCTATTGAGGCTTTGCAAGTGAAGCAAACGGTTGAAATCAATAAGCTAATGAAATAAAAATCTGTGCGTATTTACGTGTACAGATACGCCCACCAAATCAGGGCACCCTGTAATGGCAATCGTGCCCACCGTAACCAGGCGGGCAATTTTCGAAATCGACTCGAGGTTGCCATATGGACATT
>JANXVQ010000389.1 GCA_025351545.1 Spirosoma sp. | reverse complement strand
GGATTCATTCCTTTTTTCGCTGGCCATTGCCGTAGGATTAACGCCCCAGCTATTGCCCGCGATCATCAGTATCAATCTGGCTAAGGGAGCTAGCCGTATGGCCACGAAACAGGTGATTGTCAAACGATTATCGTCGATAGAGAACCTGGGCAGCATGAATGTACTTTGCTCCGACAAGACCGGTACGTTAACCGAAGGTGCCGTTAAAGTTGACCGGATCATCGATATCAACGGACAGGTTTCGCCCCGCGCCGGGCTGCTGGCCAAGATCAATGCACAGTTGCAACAGGGGTTTCATAATCCCATCGACGTTGCTATTGTCTCCTTTGTCGCTGCTGATTGTTCAGCCTATCCGCGTGTCGATGAGATTCCGTATGATTTTATTCGTAAACGGCTCACGATTTTAACCGAAGAAGCGGGTCAAACGATGATGGTGACCAAGGGCGCGCTGCACGACATTCTGGCCGTCTGCCAATTCGTGGATACCGGCAAAACGGCTCCCGTGGCACTGACCGACGATCACCTGGCGACTATTCAGCAAACGTTTCAGGAACTGAGTACCAAGGGTTTTCGAACGCTGGGGCTGGCCACTAAACAGACGAACGGTAAACGAATTATCGACAAAACAGACGAAGCCGGGATGACCTTTACAGGCTTTATCAGCCTGTTCGATTCGCCCAAAGAAGGCATCCGGGAAACGCTGGCGACACTCCAGAAACTCGGCATCCAAATCAAGATGATTACCGGCGATAATGTGCTGGTGGCGACGGCAGTAGCGCATACCATCGGCATTGAAACGCCGGACGTACTGACAGGGTCCAGTCTGCGCGAACTAAGCGTGGAAGCCCTGCGCCATAAAGTCTCGACTACCCACGTCTTCGCCGAAATTGAGCCTATTCAGAAGGAAGTCATTATACTGGCGCTGAAAAATTGCGGATACGTCGTCGGTTACATGGGCGATGGCATCAACGACGCCAGTGCGCTCCACGCTGCCGACGTAGGAATTTCGGTGGATTCGGCCGTGAACGTAGCCAAGGAATCTGCTGATATTGTGCTGTTGAAACAGGATTTAAATGTTCTGATCGACGGCGTTCGGGAAGGTCGCCGAACATTCACCAACACCATGAAGTACATCTTTATGGCTACCAGCGCCAACTTCGGCAATATGTTCAGCATGGCCGGGGCTTCCCTATTCCTTCCGTTTCTGCCGCTGCTGCCCGTGCAAATTTTACTAACCAATTTACTGACCGATCTGCCGGAAATGACCATTGCGTCTGACAACGTGGAGCCAACGGCCATTGACAAACCGGCCAAATGGGACATGACGTTCATCAAGCGTTTTATGATGACGTTTGGCCTGCTGAGTTCAGTATTTGACTACCTGAGTTTTGGCCTGCTACTCTGGGTATTCAAGGCGAATGAAGCCTTATTTCAGACGGGCTGGTTTGTCGAATCAGTCATGTCGGCTTCGACTATTGTGCTGGTTGTTCGCACCCGGCAGGTGTTTTATCGCAGTCGTCCGGGTAACTGGCTGATGCTGACTACCGCCCTGATCGTGGTGATTGTTTTACTGCTTCCCATTAGTCCACTGGCCAAAGTTTTCGGTTTTACGGCGATGCCATTGTCACTTTACGGGGTTATCATAGGGATTGTCGGTTGCTATGTTCTGTCGGCAGAAGGGCTAAAACACTGGTTTTATCGAACCTATAAAAAGTAGCTTTAGTGGTTTTCGTGGTGTCGGGTTTGAGAACGACTGCGGCCGACCATCCGACACCACAAAAACCCCGAATCCGGTATGATACGAATCAACCGCCGACCAGATATGTATCATACCGGGTGGTCGGTCAAGTACTTACGTTTGTATCATTACTTAGTCGTACACTTACTCATCATTATGATTCCGTCAACGATGAAAGCAGCGGTCCTGCATGGATATGGTCAGCCATTACAGATTGAGCAGGTTCCTGTACCAACGGTAGGCGCCGGACAGATTTTAGTCAAGGTGGCAGCCTGTGGGGTTTGCCACACCGATCTGCACGCTATTGAAGGCGACTGGCCGGTGAAAGCTACCTTGCCCCTCATTCCCGGTCACGAGGGCGTCGGCACGGTTGTGGCCGTGGGAACAGGTGTAACCCATATTCACGAAGGCGATCGCGTAGGTGTACCCTGGCTTTATTCGGCCTGTGGGCACTGCGAATATTGTTATACGGGCTGGGAAACCCTGTGCCACAGTCAGCAGAATACCGGTTATTCGGTGCAGGGTAGTTTCGCAGAATATGTGCTGGCTGACCCTGATTACGTAGGCCACATCCCTGATTCGCTCTCGTTTTCGGATGCGGCTCCTATTTTGTGTGCGGGCGTAACGGTCTACAAAGGACTAAAAGAGACCGAGGTTAAACCGGGTGAATGGGTCGTTATTTCAGGTATTGGCGGGTTGGGGCATCTGGCCGTTCAATACGCCAAAGCGATGGGCATGCACGTAATTGCCGTTGATATCAGCCCCGAAAAACTTGATCTGGCCAAAGCCGTTGGAGCGGATTTAGTCATAAATGCGACGCTCGAAGATCCTGCTACGGTGGTTCAGGCCAAAATAGGCGGGGCGCAGGGTGTACTGGTGACGGCCGTATCCCGGACGGCTTTCGCGCAAGGTGTTGGCATGTTACGTCGGCGGGGTACGCTGGCCGTGGTTGGCCTGCCGCCCGGCGATTTCGATGTCAATATATTCGATGTAGCGCTGAACCGTAAAACTATTCGCGGCTCCATCGTTGGCACGCGTCAGGATCTGGCCGAAAGTTTAGCGTTTGCCGCTGAAGGTAAGGTAACCGTTCATTACCAGACAGATCGACTCGAAAACATTAATCAGATTTTTAAAAATATGAAAGCCGGTAAGATCGACGGACGAATTGTCCTTGATTTTGGCGATGTCAAGTAAAGCCAATAACGTCATTACAACTATTCCACATCATTAAAAAGCCGCGCCAGTTTCAATTGAGCGCGGCTTTTTTGATGACTATATTTCAGGAAACCGGAGCGAAACTGTAATCACCTAACCGACATAGTATTGCTGTAGACTTTTGCAACAATTCACCTGGATTTGCTGGCAAAACGAATGCCTGATCGTCAACGAGTAGATACGTATAGGGCCGTAGTAACAGGTGAATCGTAACCGCTAATTCAGGGCTGGCCAGTAGGATTTCGGTCTTGAGTTCCACCGCCCACGGCTGAGGCAGCATGTTCAGCCAGTGTTCCAGCCGGTTGATAGCCTGTTGTTTAGCTATCTGATATGTATTCTTGGTTAGCGTAGTCCCCAACTCAATGTCATATGGATGCACAACCGTCAGACGAATAGACAGTTCTGGATTAGTAGCCAGCCAGCAACGCAGGGAAAGGGCCGAGTCAACGGAGCCGTCTGTAAGAAATAAAGCCGTTTTCATAGATACCAGTTGATAATCATTCAAGGATACTAATTCGCTTATGGCTTAACCTGTGCTATGTCTGGTCGAACGCCATGACAAATCGGAATTTCGCGGCCGGTTTCGTCCGTAACCGTTGGGTTATACACGCCCCGAATCAATAGTAACAAGGCTAATGCAACGGTTATAACGGGCATAAACAACGTAAATCGCCGACGGAGTGCCGCCGGAAACAGATTGGGCAAAAACCGAACAGTAAGCAGTGCCGGTACGGTGCCCAAGCCAAACAGCACCATATAGACTGCGCCAGTAACCGCATTTTCGGTCGTAATAGCGCCTGTCAGCGCTACGTACACAAATCCACAAGGCAGCAAACCATTCAGAAAACCCAGTCCGGCAAACGCCGGTAGCGTAGGACTATGCAGAAAGCGAGTCATGGGTTGAACCACCCAGCGCGTGGCCCGGCTCATGGCCAGACCCGGCAATTTTCCCCGATTTACGAATGTCCAAAACAGCAAAAACAAGCCAGCAGCAATAGACACCGGTCGTTGCAAACCTGCCAGTAATAACCCCTGACCAACGGTGCCCATGAGCAGGCCAAGCCCGGCATAAGCCGTAACCCGGCTGGTTTGGTAAAGCGTAATCGCCAGCCCCCGTTGCGAACGGGGCAGTCGCCCGACGGGCAACGCCATTGCCAGTGGCCCGCACATACCCACGCAGTGCAGACTACCCACAAGGCCCGTTGTCAGAGCGGCAGTCCACCAGATAATGTGCAGGTTCATAGATGGTTACAAAAATAAATCGTTTTCATTGTAGTAGTCGTGTTCACCATCCGACCAGGTGAATTGTACCCGCCAGTATCCCCTGGCCAGTTTGGCCGTTGACACCACCTGGCGGCTGGCGTGAGCAATGGGAATAGGCACGTTAAAATCCAGTTCGCGATTAGCGGGACGGTAAAAATGGAGGTCGCCCTTACGAAGTGCAGTAGGCAATACAATGGTAAACTGCTGGGTATCGGCTTGGAAAGTCATGGAAATGGGTTTGTTTTGGTGAGCGTTGGCGATACGGTCGATCTGCTGTTGATAAGCGATCTCGGTCTGGTAGTAATCGTCGCGTACCAGATCGACGCTCTGGCAACACATCCGGTAAATCATGACCCCTATAAATCCGGCAAACAGGATAAAAGTGAGTACGATGGCTTTCCCCCAGTTCATAGTTGCAATGAGTTAAATAGTGAAACGATGTTGTAATGTCGGGTTTGTGGTGGTGTCGGGTTTGTGGTGGTGTCGGGTTCTTAAACCCGACGCTATTGCTGACGCACCCGTGGTGTCGGGTTCTCAAAACCGACGCTATTGCTGACGCG
>JANXVQ010000388.1 GCA_025351545.1 Spirosoma sp. | reverse complement strand
AGCGCACAGGCACAAGCCCCGACTATAACGCCAGCTACGACCACCACAGCTGGTCCATTAAAGTTAGGCTATACGAACATTGATTACGTGCTATCGCAAACACCCGAAGCAAAAGATATTCAGAACCAGTTGACTATTCAGCGGACGCAGTCGGAAAACGAACTGAAGCGGATGCAGAAAGAACTGGAAGACAAATACGGTGCCTACGAAAAAGGAGCCGCTCAAATGTCGGACGTAATCAAGAAAGACCGCGAAACAGAATTGCAGGGTCTACAAGCCCGAATTCAGGAATTTGGCCGTACTGCAGAACAATCGCTGCAAACCAAGTACCAGCAATTAGTTAATCCGGTTGTACAGAAAATTCAGAAGGCAATTGATGCTGTCGCAAAAGAGACCGGCTATCAATATGTATTTAATCTGGACGCTGGTGCCAATACCATCCCTATTTTATTGGTTGCTCCAGAAGAAAACAATATTACTGAGTTGGTATTAAAGAAACTCGGTATTGATCCGTCTAAAGTGACTACTGCCAAACCTTCGTCAACGGGTGGCAGCACACCAGGAGTCTCAAGACCTGCCCCCGCAACGGGTTCGGCAGCAGGCCCAAAGAAAAACTAAGGTTTGTCCTGAACCTGGTCTCGTAAAAAAAGTCGCTTCCTACCAATAGGAAGCGACTTTTTTGTGCTTTCACAATCACCGTAACTTTATTATTATTTATCGGAAAAATATAATTATTAATGGCAAAATAGCCATATTAGATAAGAAAAATCTTAAAACAGGTTTATAATCCCTGTGAGACGAAATCTTCGGCTTATTTTTACGTTTTCCAAAACAGACCACCTTTGAACGTCGCTATGAACCGAACTGCCGGTATAATGGCGTGGATGCTATTTGTTAGTACGCTTGGAAGCATCCATGCGCAGGACTTTAAATCACTACAACTACTCCTACCTACGCAAACCAACTGGAACGTTGTACCCGAAGGCGGTACCGTTCGATTTGATTTAAAAGCCTCAGGAAATCCAACAGACACGCTGAAATTTTCTTTTGGAAATGATAAGCAGGAAGGTATGCAGCTTGATTCGTCAGGCCATTTTAGCTGGACTCCCGGCTTTGATCTGGCTGATCGTATTCAAACGACTAAAAACTATCCCGTTAGGTTTGAGGTTCGAAACGGGCGTGGCCAGACGGCTTCGCAAAGCATCGACTTTAAGGTAATACACGTAAATCGGCCGCCTGTAATTGGCGAGCTACGACCATTCTACGTAAGCTACCGAACACAGAATACCTATAAAATGGATTCTCAGGTAGTGCGGGATGACGATGGCGACCCGATTGTGTTTATCCCGATTGCCGACCAGATGCCCGAAGGCAGCCAACTCGCATCGCAGGGCGAACTAACCTGGACGCTGTCGCTCAATCAATTCAACCGCCTGAAACAGGCACCTCAGTACATTGAGTTCTGGGTAGAGGATCAGCCTGCCAAAACCCGTACAAAGGGCCGGTTGAAAGTAGAAGTCACAGCCATGGACTTACCGCCCGACATTGCTGTTATCCCAAAAGAAACACACTACAAATTACGTGAAAATGCGACGGTAGACCTCAAGTTTTACCTTTCAGACCCTAATGGCGAAGATGACGTTTCGGCTTTTGGTTTTTTATCTGATAATCAGCAAATCCCAAAGACAGCTTTAGTCAAAAACACAGATAATCAGTTCGAATTCATCTGGCAACCCGGGTATAATTTCGTAAAGGACCCCTACGATTCGCTGAACGTACAAATAACGTTTTATGTGTTGGATAAAGCGCAGAATCGAGAAGAACGCCGGATTACATTTACGATATTAAATACCGTCAACGAGGCTGAAAAGGATCGCTATTATTACAATCAATATCGGCAGGTGCTTGTGCAGGCATGGGGACTGATTGAACAGTTGGGCGACAAAGAGGAACAACTTAAGCATGATTACAAAAAAGCCAAAGGAGGCAAGCGTAACCGCTCTGTAGCCAATGCTTCTTTAGGTGCCGTAACGGGTGTAACGCCAGCGGTAACGGGGTCTGGTACCAGCCAGAGCGCTCAGAATAACGGGCGTCTCATTTCGGCAGTTGGCGGCACAGCCGTTCTGACAATGGGAACACTTGAAGCAACGGAGGTTATTGGTAAGTCGATGAAGGATTTGCTCGACCGTTACAATTACGTACTTGGCAAGCGAAGCGAACTACAAAATAAGGGCGATGTATTTGCCCGAGAGTTTGCTCTAAAATCGACCCGACGTAATGGCGAATTCGTCAAAAAGTTAGACGACTTTCGCAATTCAATGAGTTTAAGCGGTTTAGTTGCTCTGGAACTGGATGCAAATTGGCAAAGTAAGAAAGAGGCCAATGATAAGGCTCTTAAGCGCACATTCAAAGACTTTACGCCCTTGGAAGAAACACAGTAGTGGTTTGGCAGGCCGGTCCTTATCAGATATAGCATTCTGCCAGTTTTTAGCAGATTCTGGCGGCAATATGGGCGTAGCGGGTGGCACAATTGTACCCTTAATTAATCCGGCCCTCAATATCAGCCGTCCAGGCTTTTTTAACTAGTTTCTGGGTTTCGTCATGATACTCAATTGTCAAAACAGCCTTGTTTAAGTTTAATAGTACGTATCCATGACGTTATTATCGACTGGCATTTTATTCCCATTGGTAGTGTCAGTATTGGCTTTGCCATGCTATACCACGGAGTCCCACTCTAACGGCTATCCTATAAAGAGATTATCTCGCCTTTTGGATGGGTTGTCATTTGCCAGAGAATACGCAAACCCTACTTATATCAGTTTTTCACCAATTGCCGTAATTGACTGATATACTGCGAACCCACCGTTATTTTGGTCGTATTTATCCAAACAGATCTTGACTCAACGGCAGTAATGTGAGACAGATTAACAATAAATGACTTCTGGATGCGAATGAACTGGAAGAGCGGCAGCTTTGCCTCAATCCATGAAATTGCATGATTTACTATATTCACACCACCAGTGGTGTGAATTTTACTGTAAGCTCCATGCGCTTCAATAAAGTCAATATCGAGGAAATGAAATTGCTTCATCTGCCGGTTGGCCTGTAAAAAGATGCTTGTAGTCTGCGGCTTGATCGACTCTTCATGTGTACTTTTCAACGCTCGGTTAATGGCGCGTTGCAGACGGGAAAGCTCGAAAGGCTTGAGTAAAAAGTCAGCAACTTGCAAGTCGTAACACAAGACGGCATAATC
>JANXVQ010000362.1 GCA_025351545.1 Spirosoma sp. | reverse complement strand
GAAGTAGACGAGTCGGCGGTGCGGATGAAGATGAAAAACACCAAAGAGCAACGCTTTGGTCGGGTGTTTTCGCCATCGAAATTTATCCCTAAAAAATACGAGGAAGATAAGCTGAAGTTACTTGAGTACTACAACAAACTCGGCTATCGCGACGCGACCATCGAACACGATACAATTGTCAATAAAGGCGGTAATAGCATCAGCATCAACATGAAGCTGAATGAAGGTCATCAGTATTACTACCGAAATATTGATTTTACAGGCAACTACCTGTATACAGCTACCCAACTTCGGTCGGTGTTGGGTGTAACGAAAGGGGATGTCTACAATCCCGACGATTTAGACAAGCGAATGAACGGAACTCCGGGTCAGGATTTAAGTTCGCAATATATGGACCTCGGGTATCTGTACTATAATGCACAGCCTATTGAGAAAGCCATTGAGGGCGATTCAATCGATCTGGAAATTCGTATTTTTGAAGGTAAACAGGCAACGATTAACAAAGTTATTCTGAACGGTAACACAAAAACCAGCGATCACGTGGTGATGCGTACAATCAGAACGTTGCCTGGGCAGAAATTCTCAAAAACGAATCTGATCCGTACACAACGGGAATTATCAACACTTGGTTATTTCGACCCCGAAAAAATTGGCATTAATCCTATACCACAGAACGACGGTACGGTTGATATCGAGTATACCGTTGAAGAAAAGCCCTCCGACCAGATCGAGCTGTCGGGTGGTTGGGGTGGTTACGTTGGTTTCGTTGGTACGCTTGGCCTGACGTTCAATAACTTCTCCGCCCGTAATATCCCGAACCTGAAAGCCTGGAAGCCCTTACCAGCCGGAGACGGCCAACGGGTACAATTGCGTTTCCAGGCCAATGGCTCGCAGTATCAGGTTTATTCCTTGTCGTTCACGGAACCCTGGCTGGGCGGTCGCAAACCCAATGCCTTGTCGGTTAGTGCCAGCCATACAGTCTATCAGACATTTTACGATCCGTCGAACCCTGCCAGTATTTACCAAAGCTTACAGGGTCGTAAGCCAACCGGTTCTTACACGAACACAGCCATCACCATTGGTTTAGGGCGACAGCTTAAAATACCTGATGACTTTTTTAGTTTGAGCAATTCGATTTCGTATCAGCGGTACAATCTTAATAACCTCGATTTGTTTTATATAGGTTACAAAAACGGCATATCGAACAACATTACGTTCAATACTACCCTGTCGCGTAACAGCATTGATAACCCGCAATTCCCGCGCAACGGGTCGTCGTTTACGCTTAGTGGTTCGTTTACGCCCCCTTATTCGGCCTGGCGCACCACAACGGCAACAGAGAAGCCAGAGGACAAATATAAGTTTGTAGAATACCACAAATGGATGTTCGACGCCAGCTGGTTTCAAACAGTTTTCGGGAAACTGGTGCTGAATACCCGTGCTCACTTAGGTTTCCTGGGCAGTTACAACGAACGCACGACCATTGGCCCATTTGAGCGATTCGTATTAGGTGGTTCAGGTCTGGCCGGTCAGGGACAATTTGCGCTGGCACAGGACATTATCGGCTTACGTGGGTATGATGATCGCAGTGTATACACCGCTGATTATGACCGTGCCGTTAGTTCTACTGCCCGAAGCCAGGGTGGTGTAGTTTACAACAAATTCGTTGCTGAACTACGTTACCCGGTTTCATTGAATCCGTCGGCTACGATCTTCGTCCTGACATTTCTGGAAGCCGGCAATAACTGGGGTAGTTATAAGCAATACAATCCGTTTGATCTGAAACGGTCAGTAGGTTTTGGAGCGCGTATCTTTATGCCGGCCTTCGGGTTGATTGGTATTGACTATGGCTATGGTTTCGACAAGATTCCAGGTGTTAAAGATAAGGCATCAGGTCAATTCCACTTTACGATTGGGCAGCAGTTAAGATAAGATTCGAGCAGGTTAAACGTTTTTAATCAAACTGATTACATGCTGAATGCTAATCGGTTTGATTATATCAACCTTGAAAATCAATTACTTCCTGCAAAAATTGACACGTGACTAATGAAAAAATCCCTGATTTTTGTACTTTTGTGCGCTGTTTGGCTGGTTACCCCTGCACGAGCGCAAAAGTTTGGGTATGTGGACACTGAGTTCATTTTCAGCAAAATGCCCGAATATCAGAAAGCATTAACCGAAATTGACAAGTTTGCGGATAAGTGGTCGAAAGATATTCAGGATAAATATATTGAAATCGATAAGCTCCAAAAGGCCTATCAGGCAGAAGAAATTCTGTTGACAGAAGACATGAAACGCGACCGGCAACGCGCAATTAGTGATAAGGAACGTGAAGCACGGGAGTACAATAACAAGGTGTTCGGCTATCAGGGATTACTTTTCGAGAAAAAAAAGGAGTTGATGAAAGCGCCAACTGAACTAGTTCATCGAGCCCTTGAAAAAATATGTTTGCAGAAAAAGCTGGACTTTATTTTCGATAAGGCATCTGATTTTGTGATGCTGTACACGAATCCCCGGCACGATTATTCGGACTACGTAATGGAGGAATTAGGTTTAGATATTAAACCAACGGCGACAAATAGTAATCCAACAAATAAAACAACCACAAAACCTAAGTAACACAAACAATCAATTCGAGATGAAGAAAAACCTCGTCATGGCGTTTGCAGCAGCCCTTCTAATGGGCGG
>JANXVQ010000329.1 GCA_025351545.1 Spirosoma sp. | reverse complement strand
CCTCATGACCGATTCACCACCCCTCACTGGCACCGAGCTCATTCGCGATTTCGTCACGCGGCTTCCTTCTAAGCCGGGCGTTTACCGGATGTTTGATGCCAAGGGGGATGCCATTTATGACAACGGGCGACACGGGCACTTAAGCGATATGATGAGCCTCTAATTACGACTTGGTGTGTGGTGACGGAGACCTGTCACTTATTACTCCGTCGTAAGGGTCGTTATGCACTGACGAGTTTCATCAATACGTGTTTTAAGTCCCTTCTTATAATACCAGGCGCGAAACTCGGGTTTGTCATGATGGGTATCCAATTCCTGTTCCAACTCCCGAAGGTATAATTCGCTTTTATTCAAATACGTTTCGACCGTTTCAGGATTGTGAAACCCGTCTCCATCAACGGTTACGTAAACAGGCGTTGTGTGTGCTGCCTGTGTGGAATCACCGTAGCACCGGGCCGCAATCCAGAGACCGTGCGCTATAGACGGCAATTCTATATTAATGGTTAAATGACCTGGCGATTGCCCTGGATCATTCTTCGTTACACGACCCAGCACTTTACCATGTACAACGATTTCGAGGGCTTCGAGCGGAGTCTGTTTTGGATGCCCATAAGCCTCGGCCCTGATGGTTATTTTATCCCCTTTTTTCAAGGCAATCCGATCGCCGGGCAGAGCATTATTCACCCTAAAATCAAGGATAGGGCCGCTGGTCACAAACGTGTGCCCGGCGGCCACACCTGCTTTCCAGGCGTCATAGCTGAACGGCTTATCGAGATACGTGTAAAAGCGGGCATTGCCAATGCGGGCAGATCGTTCGGGAGGGCCATGATCGTGGTCGTGCCCGCACCAGGGAAAGTCAGAACCTGCCGTAGCCGTGAGCGGGAAACCCAAATCCAGCAGGTGATAATAGTGTTCTGTACGCAAGGGTTTATCCGACACGCAATACTGCAAGAGCTCCAGCATGTCCACCTTACCACGCAGGCCATCAAGGGTTAAACCCCGATAGCCATGAAACGATTCGGCTTGATGCGCATAGCCGGTAAGGCCACCGCGTTTGTGCAATTCGTCGAATACCTTATCGTAGTAATAATAGTTTTGCCCATACCGAACGGCACCCGTCGCCCCGAAACCCAATGCGTGGCCCAGTTCAGGTGTGCGGGGGTCTTCCTGACCGGGCGTTAGCAGGTAATTCCCCTGCCTGTAATTTCCCTTTTCGCCGAAAGCATACTGAGGATAATAGGTTTCCCAAAAATCGCCCATCTTGAGTAATACGCCCACATTGATATCTTCGCCCTGAATCCAGTCCATCAACGGCTGATTTTCTCGTGGTGAACGTCGGATATGAATATGGTCATCGGCCGAGTACCAACCCCGTGCGGCCATATGTATCCAGCGCGTCATGTTGTACGTTTTCTGTAAAATTTTACCCCGCTTAATCAAAAGAGTGTGATACTGATTTACGTATTCATTGCCTTTCATCAGCGCAAGCTGATAGGTGCCAGGAGGCAACTGAAGTTTAAAATGACCCGACACATAAAATGAGCTATCGGGCTGGAAAGCATAGCCATCGGCATGATCCCATAAACCATACGAAACAGCCACCGCTTCATTAGGTATTTCCGTTACAGGCTTACCTGACTGAGTTAGCCGCACACGCACGGGCGTCAATTTTCCTGTTGCCTTATCCCGTATGTCAATCTGAAGCAGACCACGCTGTTGCGTACCGGCAAATGTAGACTTCATCCCAAGCAGAAGGAGTAACCCACTCATCAGGAAACCATACAATGCAGCAAGAGATAGTACAGTACGGTGCATATGGTATTTTATTTTGACCGAAAAGGTAAAGGTACTGGCCAGGTGACGGTGTTTATTTTTTGTGCTATTTGCAGACAATGAATCAATTAGTAAATATCAACCAACCACTTTCTCTACTGTATCAGGATACTGATTTAGTCGCTATTAATAAACCACATGGCTTGCTGGTTCACCGGTCGCATATAGCGAGTGACGCCAGCGAATTTGCCGTTCAACTTCTCCGCGACCAGTTGGGGCAGCGGGTATATCCTGTGCATCGGCTAGACCGTAAAACGGGTGGGGTGCTTTTATTTGCCTTATCCGAATCTATGAACTCCATCATGCAGCAACGGTTTATGGAGGGAGCGGTTCAGAAATCGTATCTGGCTATTGTGCGAGGCTACACGCCTGATGAACAGGAAATTGACTATCCACTCCGGCGCGATGACCGCAACGGTGATGATGCGGCATTCCGACCGGGATTACTGCAAGAAGCCTTTACGCATTTGAAAACGCTTCAGCGCACGGAGATCCCTCTGCCGTTTGGCAACCACGCGACCTCCCGCTATTCGCTCGTCGAGTTGACACCCACCACCGGACGGATGCACCAGTTACGCAAACACATGGCGCATATCCTCCATCCCATCATCGGCGACCGGCCACACGGCTGCAATAAGCAAAACAAGTTATTCAAGGCTCATTTTGAGATGAATACGATGTTACTACACGCTCAGCGTGTTTCATTTACGCATCCCATCACGGCAGAAGTCATTACGATCACCGCCCCCTGGCAAGCAGAGTTCGGGCGGATGATGGAGGAATTGTTTGAATCAAATACGTTACCCTTTGACTAATCAGCCAACACCAGTCGTTAAAACTGATGAAGCTCAAAAATCATGTTATCTATTTGGGTAAATTTCGCTTAATATTCCTTTATCAATTAATATAACTCCTATTACGTTTTTCCATGAACCAATCAGATAATTCAACGCCCGGCGTGGGCTCGCCTGAGCAAACCAACTCAGGCACCTCCCGCCGTCAGTTTATTCAGGCGGGGGCTTTGGCTACAGCGGGCTTCTTTATTGTGCCCCGCCACGTACTGGGTGGCAAAGGTTTTATTGCACCCAGCGATAAACTAAATATTGCGGGTGTTGGCTTTGGCGGTAAAGGCTTTAGCGACACCAACAACTCGTACAACAACGGAGCCAACAATATTGTGGCCCTCTGCGACGTAGACTGGGGCCTTCCCCGCGTCAAAGAAAATTTCACGAAGCACCCTAACGCCAAAAAGTACAAGGACTTTCGGGAGATGCTGGATAAGGAAGGTAAAAATATTGATGCCGTAACGGTGTCAACTGCCGACCATACCCATGCAGTGGTAGCTATGGCAGCTATGCAACGGGGAAAGCACGTATATGTACAGAAACCCCTGACGCATAACATATACGAGGCCCGGATGCTGACCGAAGCGGCCCGTAAATACAAAGTCGTTACGCAAATGGGCAATCAGGGCTCGTCGAACCCACAACAGAAACAAATGGTGGAGTGGTTCGATAAAGGCTTATTGGGTACTGTGCATACCGTTAACCTCTGGACCAACCGTCCTGTTTGGCCGCAGGGCATTCCGGTGCCGCAGCCAGTTGCAGAAATTCCCGTCGATCTGGATTGGGATCTTTGGCTCGGACCAGCTCAAAAAGTTGGTTATACCCCTGCTTATCACCCCTTCAAATGGCGTGGCTGGTGGAATTTCGGTGCGGGTGCGCTGGGCGACATCGGTTGCCACATCATGGATACGCCGTTCCGGGTACTTGGACTTGGCTACCCAACAGAGGTAGAAACCAGCATTGGTCAGGTATTCCTGAAAGACTGGACCCCCGAATATATTCCCGAAGGCTGCCCTCCATCGTCGCATGTGGAAATAAAATTTCCGGCAACGGCCAAAAATAAGTCGGCAGTAAAAATGATCTGGGAAGATGGCGGTCTCCGCCCGTTCCGTCCGGATATGCTGCCAGAAGGCGAACTCATGCCCGAAAATGGCGAGAATGGTGTACTCATACACGGCGATAAGGGTTTACTGATATGCGGCATGTATGGCGAAGACCCAAAACTTTATACGAAAGATGGCCAGAAAATAGTGGGCGATCCCAAACCTAAGCCAGCCGATGGTATCAAGCCTCTGCCAGAGAATGGTCACCAGGTGTTTTGGACGGAAGCCTGCAAAGCCGGTTTCAATAGTAAAGAGCACAAGGCGCTTACGTCGTCATTCGATTTTGCCGGTCCGCTGACAGAATCTGTGTTGATGGGCAATTTAGCCATTCGCAGCTATACACTTCGTCAGGCTAACGCCAGTGGAAAAGGCTTTAGCTACCCCGGCCGCAAGAAACTGCTATGGGATGGTAAAAACATGAAAATCACCAACCTCGACGAAGCGAATCAATTCGTTAAACGCGAGTACCGTGAAGGCTGGTCGTTAACGACCTAGCCTTTGGTGTGTTTGTAACCACAGATACATTTTCCAACAACCACAAAGGCAAAAAGGCCATCGAAACGTTTCGGTGGCCTTTTTGCCTTTGTGTGTACTTTCATTAATTATTCGTCCTGAGAAATAATGATTGGATAATCGTTCGCAAGCGGCTATGGGCAACATAAGCCCAGATAAGCAACATATACATCGAGAAATCCTGGCACGATATCGGGAAGGCCAGGTTGTTGATGTAATACTTAATGGGTGTAAAAACGATTATTTTTTTGAGCCTCCTTCATTAAAAAACACAACTAATCCGTCTTTCCCAGCTACGATAATATCTTTTCGGCCGGTTTTGTGCAAATCAGCAACGGCAAAGTAAATGCCCGTTCCTTTGCCAACTCCCGATTGGCCGTAGGCAATATCATGTTTTATAAACTGTTTCTTCGGCGCGTCCCATGTGAAATAATACAGACCAACAGGGTCATCGGAGCCAGGGTCATTGTCGTTGTGAGCCCGAAATCGTTTGCCCGTTAAGAGTTCAGGACGGCCATCTCCTGTAATGTCTACCCACTCCAGACAGTGGTATTGTGAGTTTTTATCGTCAATCAGGTGTTTTGTCCAACCGCGTTGACCGGCCGCATCGCGGGTTTGTTCATACCAGTGCAAACCATAACTATGCCCCTGCCCGACAATGAGGTCGTTTCGCTGATCACCGTTAACATCGGCGACGATGATTGGCACGCTGGCCGTTCCGAGGTCAAATTCTTTATGTAATGTCCAGGGGCCGGCAGCACGATCCAGCGGAGCTTCGAGCCAGCCATCGCTAACGATAAGATCACCCCGACCATCGCCGTTAACGTCGCCAAAGCCGAGACCATGCCCCTGCGTTGGGGCTACTGTAACTGTCGTGAATACACCCGGACTAACCAGTTTGATATACTTGAGTGGATGTTTCGGATTATTCGGCACAATATCAATTTTACCATCGCCGTCTACATCCCAGGCACGAGTCGTTTCAACATTACCGACCTTACCAATTTCATGCGTTACCCAGGGAGTGTTGTCTTTGCCGGATACTGGATTTTCGACCCACCGAAGCGTTTGATCAAACCAGCCACCCGTTATAAAATCCAGACGACCATCAGCATTGACATCGAGCGGGATAGTCGAGAAATCGTCATAATATTGCTCTTTTCGAGGTTCATTACCAATCAAATGCCGATGCCTAAAACGGGGCCCTTCATACCAGAAATCACCTGACACAAGGTCGAGTGTATCGTTGTTATCTACGTCGAACACGCCCACCGACTCGTAACTTTCGGCAGCCACAAAATATCGTTTAAAACGGAGGGTTGGTTCTGAACTTGTCAGACTAATCAGGGAGAGTAGAACAAACAAACTAGTTAGGGTTCGGAGCATCACAGATATTATTTTTTTGTGTAATTTAGGTACTCTTCCAGTATAACTTGTCTGGCTATTTAAAAATCGTCAATACATATTTTTCGTCTATGCTTCTGAAAGCCATTCCCCTTCTCCGTATTTTCGATATCGCTAAAGCTGAACAATTTTACATTAATTGGTTAGGTTTCAACTCCGATTGGCAGCACCGATTTAAGGACGGTATGCCCTTATACTGGCAAATCTCAAAAGACAATCTGGTACTGCATTTAACTGAACACCACGGCGACTGTTGCCCTGGTGCAAAGGTGTTTGTCGAATGCAATGGCTTGTGGGCTTATCACGCTGAATTAATTGCCAAAAATTACCCATTCAATCGCCCCGGCATGGAAACTGCCCACTGGAATGCGCTCACCATGGAAGTTATCGATCCGTTTGGTAACCGTCTGTTATTCAATGAGTCAACAGAAATTTCGGCAGAACGGGCAGATTAGTTAATCCTCTGCATATACTTTTCCCTACTAACCACTGCCAACAGTATTGCGCATGGGAAATCGCCTAATTAGCTATTAATCAATGCATTTATAAAGGTGAAATTCGTGTGGCATTAAAATACTAAGTGTACTTTATTATATACTACTCCAACTCAGAATTATTTTTTAATAACCCATTAATCTTTTTTTAATTATTTTCTAATCTATATGAGTAGTTATCACCTGATAATTAGTTTTTCCCAAGGAATCTTATTCAGATCTAATTTTCACGGTTCTAAACTATTGTTTTACATCAAAGTAATCTCTTTATGAAAAAACACTTACCTCCCCGATCCTTGTTCGGCAGGCTGCTCAGAGTATCCAGTGTTCAACTCCTGATAGCTTTTTTCTGTATTAGCCTTACCTACGCCAAGAAACCGTCTGACCGAAATTTACCTTCAAACCATGCTGCTACTATTGCTGATAGAGTCCTGACCGGCCGGATCACTGATGAGAAAGACGAAGCGCTACCCGGTGTAACTGTACTCCTGAAGGGTTCGCAACGGGGCACAGTTACAGACGCCGACGGCCGGTATAAGTTAGATGTACCCGATGGAGGTTCTACCCTCGTGTTCTCGTTTGTCGGTTATATTTCTCAGGAAGTGCGCATTGGCAATCAGACATCGGTCAATGTGAAACTCCAGGCAGACAGTAAAGTGCTGGACGAAATTGTCGTTATTGGATATGGTACGTCCAAAAAATCTGACCTTACCGGCGCTGTTTCGGGCGTGAAAGAAGCTCAGCTTATGGAACGCCCTGCCCCTTCGCTTAGCCAGGCGTTGTCGGGCCGGATGCCCGGTGTACAGGTGAACACAAACTCCGGTCGCCCGGGCGGACGGACCACCATTCGGATACGGGGTTTCAGTTCGATCAACTCGTCAAATAACCCTTTATTTGTGGTGGATGGGGTTTTGCTTCCACAAGGAAACGGAAACCAGTTCAGTTCACCGATTGACTACATAAACCCCAGCGATATTGTATCGGTTGAGGTATTAAAAGACGCTTCCTCTACAGCTATTTATGGAGCCAGAGGAGCCAACGGTGTTATTCTGGTACAAACCAGAAAAGGGAAATCTGGCGAAAGTCGGGTTACGTATGACGCAACCTTCAGCGTAAATACCATTGGACCCAACAAGCCACAGGTGTTGAACGCCAAAGAATACCTGGCAACGGAAGACCTTGCATACGCTAACATCGCCAAGTATGACCCTACTGGCTGGGCTTCGGGCAAATACGGTATCCTTGACCCGAAAGTCAGACGGACAGCGTTCAGCGCGGCACATCCGGGCGTTTTCGATGCCAACCTCAACCCATTGTACGACACCGACTGGTTCAAAGAATCAGCGCAGAACAAGCTTTCCCAAAGCCATCAGTTAGGCTTCAGTGGTGGTAATGAGCGAACGCAATATGCACTTTCACTGGGTTTCCGCGATGATGAAGGTCTCATTAAAACATCGTATCTGAAGCGTTACTCCGGCCGGTTCAGCATTGACGATCAGGTAAAAAAATGGCTGAAAATTGGTGGTACGTTAAGCTATAATACTCAGAGTGAGAACTTAGTAGACATCAATGATGCCGTAGCCCGGCAGATTGTCGAAGACTTCCCCTTTCTGCCCGTAAAGTACCCAGGTACTGAAACATACGCTGAAAACCGGGACTATCCACAAGCCGAAGGATCGATGAGTTCGGTACACCGGCTGATGGACCGTAAGTACGTCCAGAATACGCAAACAACCCTCGGCAGTCTGTTCACGAATATTACGTTTGCTAAAGGACTGGAAATGAAGACGGTTCTGGGCGCTAACATTCAGACGCAGGAAATTAACCAGTCGCAGACCCGTACGTTAGATATTGGCGCCAGTGGTACAGCTTCTGCCAACAACAACCGTACAACATTCTGGTCGTTGGAAAACTACCTGACCTACAACAAGCAGATCAACGCTAATAATGGCATCACGGCTCTGTTGGGTATTTCGTGGCAGGCAACGGATCGATTTGGTATAGGAGCCAGTGTACGTAACTTTTCTACCGACTATTTTAACTTCAATAACCTGGGAGCCGGTAGTACACTCCCGGCCGTTTCTTCATTTGCTGACCGAAATTCATTTAGCTCCTATTTCGGACGGATCAATTATAACTTGAAAGATAAGTACTTAGTCACCTTTACGGGTCGGGCCGATGGGTCATCGAAGTTTGGGGAAAACCACAAATTTGCGTTCTTCCCTTCGGCAGCGGTAGCCTGGCGGGTGTCGGAAGAAAGCTTCCTGAAAGGCAACCCGGTTATCTCGAATCTGAAACTACGGACCAGTTATGGATTGACGGGTAACTCAGAAATCCCTGCCTACTCATCTCTGTCGTTACTGAGTTCCAACTACGCTACGATTTACAACGATGCCAAATTTGGCGGAACGGGAATCAACCGCTTAGCGAACCCGGATTTGCGTTGGGAAAAAACAGCTCAGAGTGACGTTGGTGTAGAGCTGGGCTTGTTCAAGGGTCGTATCACCATTGAAGCCGATTACTATTACCGGCTTACTACCGATATGCTTCTTGATGCGCCGGTGCCGCGTACCAGTGGATACGGAACTATTCGACGTAACGTAGGTTCGATGCAGAACCAGGGTTTTGAATTTGGTCTGAATACAGTCAATATCGACCGGGGTGGTTTCCAGTGGAACAGTACCTTCAATATTTCATTAAACCGCAACAAGGTTCTGTCGCTGGCTACGCCATCTGACATTTTCGGGGTAGGTGGACCAAACTTTATCAATCAGACGAACATCATCCGTATCGGCGAATCAGTAGGGTCGTTCTGGGGTCTTACCCGCCTGGGCACCTGGAGTGAAGCCGAACGGGAAGAAGCGGCTAAATTCACCAGCTATCGAAATGGTTTGACCATTCTACCTGGCGATCTTAAGTACTTAGACGTAAATGGTGACAAAGCCATTACCGATGCTGACCGGAGTATTATTGGTAATGGCAGCCCAAAATACTGGGGAGCGTTTACCAATACCTGGAAATACAGGAACATCGACTTAACTCTGGAACTTCAGTTCTCCCAAGGCAACGATGTCATGATGATGAACTTCCACCCCAGCGAAGACCGTGTTTCGATTGCCAATAGCTACAAAAGCGTATTGAATGCATGGACACCAACCAACCAGAACACGCCCATTGCCCAAATACGCGAAACCCGGGCGGGCTACGTAACCAATGTTGACAGCCACTGGATCTATGATGGTTCATTCCTGCGCGGCAAAAACCTATTACTGGGGTACAGTTTCCCAGCCGCAGTAACTAACAGGCTCAAACTGAATCGACTCAGATTGTATGCGACGGCACAGAACTTCTTCCTGCTGGTGAGTAACAAAATCATTGGCGATCCAGAAGTAACGCCTACTAACCAGGGTGATGGCAGCAGCGCTTTTTCGCAGGGCGAAATCTGGCATAACTACCCAAAACCAACGACTTACATGGTTGGCTTACAGATTGGTTTATAATCCATTCAACTGTATTCAAAACGCTAATTCACAATGAATTATACACTAATAAAACAAGTGAGCAAGGTGTTGCTCAGTGGAGCACTACTACTTGGCCCGGCTGGTTGCTCCGATTTTTTGGTCGAAAAAGCCCCGTCTAACCTAACACCGGATAACTTCTATACCATCCCCGACCATGCCGAAGCCGCCTTAGCGGCCGTGTATGACAACATGCGATTTATGGGCGATGGGTCAGGAATTTTCTCGTCGAACTGGCAAATGCTCGAAGCCCCTACCGGCACGTCCATCACCGAAACGGCGCAGAATTCTGACCTGAACAACCTGTATGGCCTTGTCTATGATGGCAATACCCAGCACGTCGTTAACTACTGGAACGGCCTGTATCGGGTTATTGCGCAGGCAAATCAGCTACTGGATAAAGTGCCGGGCATAACCCCCATGGACCCAGTCCAGAAAACCAAAATCCTCGGCGAAGCGAAATTTTTGCGGGCATGGGCGTATTTCAATGCAGTTCGGCTGTGGGGCGATGTGCCCCTGATTACCAAACCGCAAACGGCAACCTCCGAAGACTTTTTACCAGCTCGGGCCAAACAGGAAGACGTCTACAAATTAATTGTCGATGACCTGACGGCTGCCGAAGCAGCTGGCTTAGCCTGGACGGATCCAAGCGGACGGGTAAATTTAGCGGCAGTGAAGTCGCAGTTAGCCAGGGTGTACTTAACGATGGCTGGTTTCCCACTGGCTAAGGGCGCGTCGCACTATAAATTAGCTGCCGACAAAGCCTTTGAAGTGATAACCTACGCCAACGCCAATCCGGCGAACATCAACCTGTTTGCCACCTATGAGGATATACATAAAGAGAGCAACAAGAATAAAGTAGAGCACATCTTCATGATTCAGTATAACACGCTGGTGGCGGCTAATCCGATGGATAATATGTATCCAAACTTTAAGCCCGTTACCTCCAATGGCGTAGGCGGCACAGGTAGTACGGTTCCTACACCAGCGTTTTATAAGTCGTATGAAGCGGGCGATATACGGGCAAAAGATCAGGTTGGGTACTTCTATACCACCTACTTTACCAATGGCACCGGTGCTCCATTTGACCTGGGTGCTCCCTACATTTTCAAGCACTTTAACCGCACGGCTAATGGTGCGCCAGGCAGCACACCGACCAAAAACAATAACCTGAACGTACCACAAATCAGGTATGCCGAGATTCTGTTGATGTATGCCGAAGCACAAAATGAAGTAGGCGCGCCAACACAGGCGGCTTATGACGCGTTCAAACGCATACGGGATCGTGCCGGACTGGTCACTCCAGCATTAGGAACCTACACGCAGGCAACCTTCCGGGAAGCTGTTTGGCGGGAACGGTGGCATGAGTTATGCTACGAGCAAATCACCTGGTTTGATATGGTTCGTCTGCGGAAAGTATACAACGAAACCACGAACGGATTCGATGCCTTCGTTGGGCACATTAACAAAAGCTCCAATCAGGCCTTACAGGAAAAGCATCTTTTATTTCCAATTGGCAAACAGGAGTTGCTGAATAACCCGAACCTGAAAACACAAAACCCAGGTTATCCCGGCGTTTAAGTAATTAAATACGGTTCGTTCTAAACCTATAAGGTCTCAAAGACCTTATAGGTTTTTTTATGCGAGGGCTTTTCGATATGAACTTGGTGTTTGCCCCGTTACAGCCCGGAATGTCTTATTGAAATGCGAGAGATTATTGAACCCAACAGCAAAGCTAACATCGGCTACCGTGCGGGCCGAGTGCAGCAATCGTCGGGCTTGATTAACGCGATATTCGTTCACAAAATCAGTAAATGTCAGGTGAGTCATGCGCTTGAAATATCGGCAAAACGCGGGAACGGTCAGGCTGG
>JANXVQ010000085.1 GCA_025351545.1 Spirosoma sp. | reverse complement strand
GGTCGTTTTGCGTCAGTCCGTAGCGTTCGGCATCGGTCAGATTCAGTTCTCTGGTGAACCCTTCCGCCGACTGTATCAAATCATCGCGGTTATTATCGAAAGCAGAGCGGATGCTGTCTAATAAATTGACCCAATTTTTCTTTGGCAGATATGTCACGCCATAAAATGGTTTAGCATCGGGCATCAGAAACACATTGAGCGGCCAGCCGCCCTGCACGCCCATCGCCTGCACCGCGTCCATATAAATGGAATCCACATCGGGGCGTTCCTCCCGGTCGACTTTAATACAAACAAACTGCTTATTCATCACCCAAGCCACGTCTTCTTTCTCAAACGATTCCCGTTCCATAACGTGGCACCAATGACAGGCCGAGTAGCCAATACTGACCAAAATTGGTTTGTCTTCGGCAATGGCTTTAGCCAAAGCTTCGTCTCCCCAGGGATACCAGTCAACCGGATTTTCGGCGTGCTGGAGCAGGTACGGACTTGTTTCGTATTGGAGTTGGTTAGGCATGGTTTTAAAACAAAAAGGTTGTTACCCGGAGAGCGAAAAAACAATTCAGCGAATCATTTTTCGTCTCCCTTTATCTCTGTGTAATCGTGTTTTTATTCAGAGCTAATGACTATTTTTTTTGTTTGAATTCCAGTTTCATTCTGGATTCGGAGAAAATATAATCCGACGGGCAGATGGTCCACCTTTATTATTTCCTTAACAGTGCTAACCACCCTCCTAACGACTATTTGGCCCATTGTGTTCAACAAAACAAGTTGGGTTGGTGCGGCAGGCAACCGCCCGAATGAAACGGAAAGGGTCGTTTGGACAGGGTTTGGAAACACCGTAATATCCGCTAAAGTAGGTTCTGTAGCCGTGACAGTTCCCATGTCGAAGCGGCATAGATAGACTTCGCGTCCGGTTAATTCGATGGTCTGCTGCCACGCTTTATAACGAACCGTCAGGCTGGTTTTTGCTCCGTCGGCGGCATATGGATTCTGGGCGGCAATCAGGATTTTGTTCTCTTTTACGACACCCCGCCAAACAGGAAGTTGTTTATCCATCAGGTCGCGGGCAGGTGTTTCAATAACTAATTCGTACGTTCCCTGAAACATATCAGCAAAGCGTGACAACCGATACAGGCCATGCGTAAAGTGTTCATAAGCCGCGTAATTGTCGGTGCGGGTTTGCATTAGCGTAGGATTTTCCCAGAGCCAGAGTCCGGCCGCGCCCGAAAAAAATGGAAAGATGGCCGTCGCTTCTGCCATAAAGGGTTGGATAAAATTCGGATAGCTGCTCGAACTATCATGGTATCGTAACCAGACCCAGGGCACAACGGGCTTGTTGCTCCAGGCTCGGTTTACCTCCACCTGAAACAGCAGATAAGCCAGATAATCCTTTGCTAATGGGTTCGGGTAATCGTAGTAATAATAGGCCGACGGCGACAGAGCATCCAATTGATCATAATACGGACCGCCAATACCACGCCCGGTCGAATCCTGAACGATGTAATTGGTCCGGCTCAGGTTGGTTGTCCAATCGGCCCAGGTAAATGTCGGCACGTTGAGGTAAGTATTCAGCACCGGCGTATCGGCGTAGCTGCTCACGCTGATGCCCGTCAGATCGGCATGTTGACGGATGTATCGTAACCCTTCGGCGTACAGATTGCGTATGGCTTTTTTGTAAGCCGCCACAAAGTCGGTATCCGATAATTTCCGGTATATTTCCGGGATACGGGTATCCTGCTTAAGTTTTAGAATTCGGGGATCAGTTTCCAGAAAGCGCTCAATATCCAGCGCCAGTCGATTGATGGGCAGGACATATAAACCGGCTGCGTTTTTTTGTCCCCCCGCTACATCCGACAAAAAACGGTCCCACTTAGCCCGATACGCGTTGAGATCATTATTCCAGGGGCTTTCGATTGTTTCCCACGGCTGGTTCAGGCCCGTTGCCACCCCGTAATAAACAATAGCCCGCTGTTTTGGCTGCACCAGCGACCCATATTCACTATCTTTAATGTCGACCAGATGACTGAAACCATGTTTCAACGGGCTTGCCTGCGTATCCGTAAAACGCGGGCCGCCATAAATAACTGGAAACGGCAGCGTAAAATTCGGAAATTTGCTCCATTCAATCTGGTTTGGCTGACTAACGGGCGTGAAGGTAAGCCGGTCGGCGCACTGCTGTTGAGCCGTTGCCAATGGATAATTAAGTAGCCAAAAACCAGCTATCCACACAAAGAAAAAGCCAAATGGAACGCGCATTGCTTGAAGTTTCACCAAAACTACGGAATTTTAAGGGCGCAAAGTGACCCGGTCAGTAAACGAATCGGGGAAGGCTCCTCGTTATTCTGTCAACTACAAACGTACAAAACGAATTTATCCCACTATGAATACCATTCGATTTCTGCTTGTCTTCACCGTGCTTTTGAGCGCCCTAACCAATTGCAAAAAAGACGATACCCTGGCTCCCACCACGACTTCGCAAACTGATTTGCTGGTTGCCAACAACTGGCGGACAGTCCGGGTGTCGACTCCCGAAGGGCAGGAAATCAACAAAAGTCGTCTGAATCTGACCACTCAGGTACTGTATGACTTGAATATGCAGTTTAGGAACAATGGAACTGTCCGTGCCCTTGATCCGAAACAATCCAACTCGGTTATTAACGGAGGCACCTGGGCACTGGCCTCCGACAGCAAATCCATTGATGTGAATGTATCAGGTTTCAAAGGCAACTTTCCTATTATTCAACTCGATAAGAGCAAGCTCATTCTGCGTCAACGCGCTCCCGTCGACGGCAAAGATTCTGACATCAATCTAGTGTTTGACCCATCTCTTTAACGAGTGAAAGAACGAGCGAATGCCATTTGGCATCTCGCTCGTTTACGCTTTCGCCAGTATGACGTTTGAAACAGAACCAGGCTTTTTTTTAACGGCCGATTCCTGGGGCGACCCCACTCACCGGTCTGTAATACTGTTGCACGGTGGCGGACAAACCCGACATTCGTGGGGCAATACAGCCAAATTACTAGCCGATTCGGGTTGGTATGCCCTTGCACTCGATGCCCGTGGACATGGCGACAGCGACTGGTCGGTAGAAGGCCATTATGGGATTGACTATCTGGCCAGTGACTTGCGGGCCGTTAGTGCCCAACTCGCCCGAAAACCGGCTTGGGTTGGCGCGTCGATGGGCGGTATGACAGCCCTCATCGCCGAAGGCGAACGCCTGCCGGGTACAGAATCCATCTGCACAGCCATTGTTTTGGTTGACATTGCCCCGCGCAGTGAGCAGAAAGGTATTGAGCGGATTTTTGCGTTTATGAGCGGCAATCAGGATGGGTTTGCTTCTCTGGATGAAGCCGCCGAAGCTGTGGCCGCCTACCTCCCCCATCGCCCGCGCCCGTCAGACAACAACCGGTTAGAGAAGAACTTGCGACTTCGCAAAGGAGCAGACGGGAAATCTCGTTATTATTGGCATTGGGACCCAAAAATGCTAGCCCTCTGGCGGCAAAACGCCGGCCTCGACCGTGCCGACGGATCGCAGCAGACCCAAAACGAAGCGCGGTTATATCGGGCCGCTCATGCCCTGGCCGTCCCAACGCTTATCGTGCGCGGGGGCATTAGCGACGTAGTGAGTGAGAAAGTCGTGGCGGAGTTTTTAGAAGCCGTTCCGCACGTTCATAGTGTAAGTGTTGCCGATGCGGGCCACATGGTGGCGGGCGACTCGAATCATGCCTTTACGAGAGCGGTAATAAATTTTTTAAGGAGTGAATTAGCAAATGAGTAAAAGAGTGAATAAACTCGCGTTGTCTATTCACCAGAACGCTAGCCCGCCAGAACCGTACAGGCTGACCGCGATAGGATTATAGCCAGTCCGACCACTCCTCTTTTATGCAAAAAAACTCCCCCCGTATACTCACTGTCTGGACATTTTATGACTGGGCCAACTCGGTACATTCACTGGTCATTGTATCCAGTATCTTTCCCGTCTATTTTTCGGCTACAGCCCTGAACGAATCAGGTGGCCCTGTCATTAATTTTCTGGGATTGTCGATCAAAAATTCGGTTTTATTTTCCTACACAATCTCGGCCGCTTTTCTCTTTACGGCCCTTCTGTCGCCAATTTTCTCAGCCATTGCCGATTACAGCGGTAAAAAGAAAACGTTCATGAAAGCCTTTTGCTATACTGGGGCTATCAGTTGCAGTCTGCTCTATTTTTTCACGAAGGAAACCACGACCCTAGCCATTATCTGCTTCTGGCTCAGCCTTATTGGCTGGAGCGGCAGCATCGTATTCTATAATTCCTACTTACCCGAAATTGCCACCGAAGATCAGTATGACCGGGTGAGTGCCCGCGGCTTTTCGATGGGCTATTTGGGGAGCGTCCTGCTGATGGTGTTTAACCTGCTGATCATTTTAAAACGCGACTGGTTCGGTA
>JANXVQ010000304.1 GCA_025351545.1 Spirosoma sp. | reverse complement strand
AGTTTTAAGGTTTCCCGGAAAAAGAAAATCAGCGGGTAGCCATCCAAAAGAATACAAATACCGACAACCATCCGCATATAGTCGAGTGTCTGTACAAAGCGAATGAAACTGGCCATATATACTTTCTGGTTGATAGTTTATGATATATAACTTTTTGTTGATTACGACTATAAAGCACAAATCGTGAACTGTAATTTACTTATTTTCTGAGTCGATTCAGACGTAACCGGTGCCGTACATACCCAAACTCTCCCTTCAGAACAAAGGTCAGCAATTTACGTAGCCGACAATAACGTTGCCAGAATGATGCACCAAACGACGACGTTAACAGGGGTTGGTATTTGTCTTTTACCAGCTTATGCTCCTGAATGCCTACGGTGGTGGCAATCGTTGACGATTTAGCGTCGGGTTGGACCCGAAAACCGCCCCAAAAACCATTAACGTGCCGAAAGATCATTCCTGGCTGAACCCCTAGTCGGGCAACAAGTTCATAATCAATCACAAACCGCAAACTTTCATCGAGCATACCAAACTGTGTCAACCGGTCGCGCCGAATAAACAGCGACTGATTGAAAACCTGCATACCTTCGTAAATGTGACACTCTGCGCAGAACTCGGGTGCCCGCATCTCCTCCAGAATAACGTCGGCTTCATCCGTAATGTACATGTCACCAAAAAAAACATCAGTGTCCGGAAACTTACGCCAGGCGTTGGCTACACGTCTGAACGCATCGGCCGCAAACACATCATCGGAATTTTGAAAGGCTACATAATCGCCCGTTGCCTGTTTGAATCCTTTATTGATGGCGTCGGTCTGTCCCCGGTCCTTTTCGCTCACCCACCCGGCCAGATAGGGTTCGTATTTCTTTATGATGTCGAGGCTGCCATCTGTTGACCCACCATCCATAATGAAATACTCCAGGTTTGGGTACTGTTGATTTAGAACGCTCAAAATGGTGCGCTCTAAATATTGAGCCTGATTATACGAGGGCGTTACAACGGTTAGCTTGGGATACGTTTGTGGGTCGGCAGCATCAATTTCCGTAGGGCTGTATGGTTTCGTTACAAATGAACGAAGCGAATCGGACGTCATTTTTATACTGTCGATTAGTGGAGAGATTGATAAATCTCCAGTGTCTGACGGGCAGTTTTATCACATGAAAAATCACGCAGCCGTTCAATTCCTTTCCGACGCAGGTCAGCATTGAGCGCATCGTCTGTTACGACGCGCTCAATGCTGTCAGCCATTGAATCATCGTCTTCCGGATCAAAATACAGAGCCGCATCAGCACCTACTTCAGGTAACGAGCTCCGGTTGCTCAACACCACCGCACAGCCTCCACTATACGCTTCCAGCACCGGAATGCCAAAGCCTTCGTTTAACGATGGAAATACAAATGCGCGGGCATTTTTATAAAGGGCAAGCAGGCTGGCATTGCTTGCGGGCCGATAATGGATGCGATTGGTAAGCCGGGAAGCATGAAATAATGATTGTTCATCGCGGCTGAACGAGCCCCCACCGGCACAAATAATATGTAAATCGGGATGGCGTTGCAATACAGGTTGAACAGCCCGAAAAAAGCCATCAAAGTTTTTATACAGTCCGCGTTTGCCAACATAGAGCAGGTAGGGTGCTGGCAGGGGCGACGACTGCTCACCGGGTGCCAATACAGATTCATTCAGCGTTGTGCCTAAATGAATAACCTTTATTTTTTCTGGCTCAATCGGGAAGAAACGAAGGATTTCCTGTTTCGAAAATTCAGAAATAGCAATAATACAATCAGCCCGGCGCAGCAGTTTCTTTTTTTGTTCACATAAACCTTCACCTACTTCGGGATATATTTTACCATACCGTTCGCTGGTAGCATCGTGAAAGGTTATCACAAAGGGCTTCCTGCCAATTGCATCCAAAAAATAAGGATGGTAATAAGTCGGGTGAAAAATGTCGAAATTACCGGCTTTAACTCGCTGTAGACTAGATAATCGATTCAACACCGACGCAATACGATGCACATTTCGCACTTGCGCCAGACTTTGGTAGCGAAGATGGCGGCTAAACGAAGCCTGATCGAGGTATTCATTGTTTGATAACCGTAATGATAGTTCAAACTCAATATCTGACCGCTTGGAAAAGGAATGCATCAGTTCATAAAAATAGCGGGAAATACCCCCGTAAGGAACGCCCGTGAACGTTTGATGGTCGTAGAGTACTTTCATGAAGGGAAATTTACAAACCAGCTTGCGTTTGTATTTTTCTGAGATAATTTGCCCGCAAAAATAGAGTTATTGGTTGATATAACCTTGATAGATGTTGATTATTCGGTCGAGTCGTATCAGATCAGATGAAAGCAGGAATATGTACCCGATCAAGAAAGCGGGTTATGCCTCGCAAGGAGTTGATCGTTGCGTATCGCCAGCCGCGTACCACAATGGGTTCCGGTTGCTTTCCATAAGCGGGGCTACTGTCAGCCACATTCAGTGAATTATAAACAGCTAGAGACTGGCGGTAATTAGCTAACAGTAGTGAAATATCGGGGCGTTCTGAAAGCCGTAATCGTTGCTGGTGTGAAAAAAAGCCTTCGTCAGGATTGGCTAAGCCTTTAAAATTAACAAATTGTACCGGCTGATTTTGAATCTCCGAACCGTTTGCCAGCCAACCGTCACCCGCTTGCCGCATAGTTCGTTCGGGTAGGTTCCAAAGGGCAATATGCCAGCCCGGATTTCTAACCACTATTACGTCCCGAAAAAAAATCGGTACATGCATTAACCAAATTTGGTCCAGACAAAGCCCCGCGCAAAAATCTATGTATGCCCGTTCCAGAACCCGATCATTCCACCAAACCAGAAGCCGATCTGTTTCGTCTGACCGTCGGAGCGCCAGGAAATCTGAGCTATACAACCCGATATTCTGGAAAAACTTTTCGTCCGGCCATCGCGAATCACCCGGTCTGCCGGTAATGAAAGGCGTCAGAAGGACGTTCGCTGTAGCAAGTTTCTCCCAAATTGGTGATAAAGACTCCAGGAATTGAATGTTAGGATCAGCATATAACACCTTGTCGGCATCGGGATGCCGCCTGAAGGCTTCAGTAATAAACAATGGTTTACAAGCCGCCACAAATTCTGTTGGCGTGTAAACTGCAGACAGGGACTCCAATTGCGCTGGACTTAGCAACTCATTGACAGGCAGCAGCGGATAAGGCGAAACAAAGCCAGCAGGCAGGCGAGCCGGATCGTCGACTAAGCCGATTAAAACCGATGGCTTGCCAATTGTGTTGGCAGCATGTTGACTAAAACTGTCTCCCAGAGCGAGCGCC
>JANXVQ010000181.1 GCA_025351545.1 Spirosoma sp. | reverse complement strand
GGAAAGCAGGGCGGTGGTGCCATAGGCAATGTTGGTGATCACCAATATCGTTTGTTGTGCGTTGTATAAGCGACTATGATCAGCGTCCGCAGCCTTGTTTAATTTAGCCTCTGAAATACCCTGCAGCACAAAACCCGCCAGTATTACATAGCCTGTAACCTGATGGGCTATCAGCATAAATTACCGTACTTTGAGTTTGTTCTTCAGCCGTGAGAAGGGCAACATTCATGACCCGAAGCAGCCCATTGGGACCCCGGAAAATCCGAATGCTAGTAAACTAAACAAATCAGCTATGGAACAAGGTAGTAAACCGCATCAGGCCGAGCGGGGACAGAAAACAACGCTGGTTGGTATCGCTGTCAATATTGGTCTGGTGCTGGTGAAAGGGACCGCCGGATTGCTGGGCAACTCATACGCTCTGATTGCCGACGCCATGGAGTCTGCCACCGATATTGTAACGTCAGTTTTTGTGTGGGTGGGCCTGCGCACGGCTGCACGCGCCCCCGATCAAAACCATCCTTATGGTCACGGTAAAGCCGAGCCAATGGCGGCTATTGTGGTGGCTCTGGCCTTAGTCGGTGCCGCCATTGTGATTGCTGTACAAAGCATTGAAAATATTCAAATTCCCCATAAAATACCGGCTCCGTTCACACTGGCTGTGCTGGCGGGTGTGGTTATTGTCAAGGAAATATTGTTTCGGCGCATCTCTAAAGTAGGGGCCGAAGTCGAAAGCAGCGCCGTCAAAGCCGATGCCTGGCACCATCGCAGCGATGCCATCACGTCGCTAACGGCCTTCGTAGGCATCAGTATTGCCCTCATTGGCGGACCCGGTTACGAAAGTGCCGATGACTGGGCTGCTCTTTTGGCTTCGGGTTTTATCGTCTATAATGCCTACCATATTTTCCGCCCTTCGTTCGGCGAAATTATGGATGAAACGCCCGCGGGCGATTGGCAGGGAGAGTTAACAGCCATCGCTCTAACAATACCTCAGGTAAAAGGTATCGACAAATATCGGGTGCGTAAAACGGGATTTGAGTACTTTATCGACTTGCATGTGAAAGTGCCGGGCGACCTGACCGTTAGCCAGGGGCACGCTATTGCACATGCCGTGAAAGCGGCTATCCTGGAAGTCAAACCGGCCGTTTATGATGTGCTGATTCACATTGAACCCATTTGAGTAATCGGGCTGTTTAAGCCTATCAGGTTTCAAAAACCTAATAGACTTGTAATCAATGACGTGGAAATTCAATCAATTGACGATGAATTTATTGCACCCGACAAATTGATTCCTTAGCGAGCCAGCGTTTTTGTGGCCTCATAACTTGTGGTCAGACTGGGCCAAACGGACGGATGGAAATGACCATCCTGCTCGACTATCGAGTATTGTAAACCAGCTTGTTTAGCGTGCTCAAAAAGTCGTTTGTAATTGATACTCCCTTTTCCAACCTCCGTGTTAGCCGTTGAGTCCTGCCTGTCCATATCCTTGACGTGCCATAACGGAAAACGACCCGGATATTTTTCTATGTACATCACCGGATCTACGTTCATACGGGCAAACCAGTAGAGTTCCATTTCCATAACCATCAATCCAGGGTCAATCTGTTTCAGGAACAGGTCGTAGGGCACCACGCCCGAAAAGGTCTCAAAATCGTAGCCGTGGTTATGATACCCGAATTGCAACCCATGCTGGCGGCATAATTCGCCCAGCCGGGTGTATTCATCTACGGCCCGCTTGGTACTTTCCAGATCGGTAAGTTTGTTGTACGGAACAATCATGTACTTGACCCCTATTTCGGCGGCCTGAGTGATCGAGTCTTCGGCAGTTTTGCCCAGATTAAAGTGGCTTGCCAATAAGGTCATCCCCAAATCGTGGGCTATCCTGGCGAATTCGGTGGGTTTGAGTCCAAAATAAATGCCTTTGTCACCTTGATAAGATTCGAGTTGGGTAAAGCCAATAGCCGACAGATGTTTGAGGGTATCAATGGGGTCCTGATTCATCAGTTCCCGTATGGTATACAGTTGAATACCAATGGGTTTGTTTGTAGCTGCCCAGGCGGGGACAATGGGCAGTGCTGCCATCGTCCCGGTTGCAATAAGAAAATCTCTGCGGGAAATCATTCGGGTTGGAAAAGGAAAGTAAGTATGCTAAAACAGATCGGTTAACCAACCTATTTTTAGGCAATATTCCTATTTTTTAGCAACATGTAGTTAACAACGCTATCAGCATCAGGACGTAAATCGAGTCTATGGGATAATCAATCATGCAACCTATTTCACTAACAGGAGACATGTAGCCTGAGATGCTTTGCACGTATACTATATTCGGTGTACATGGAGCGAATTGGGGATAGCCAGTATCGTTACCCGACCGCTGGCGACTCTGGTTTTTCAACTGGTGATTTTTCTCGTGTAACTAATGCAACGACCCTGAACGGCTACAGCGACCGGGCCGAAGTCGGGAACAAAATTCCTGTAAAAATCTATCTTGCCCAGGCGAACCCGATTCGTTCTGATTGGATTATAGAACAAAGAGAATTAGTAATAGACCGAATGAAATTTTCCTATAGAACACGAATTGTACTTTTTGTGCTGGCCCTGATCTCATACCGGAGCGTTTGTCGACGATATGAGGGCCAAACCTGGTAAGCAGTCTCAAATAATTCAATTACTCATCAATCAGGCCGCTTGTTTAGTGGGTCAGAGGTTTACTTTCCGGCGCTTTTCTGGCCGGTTACTGCGATGAAAATTACCTGGACATTCTATCCAAAAGGCCAATCCAGCATCACGCTGATAGTCGTATATGTGCCTAAGCTGGATGCACTTTCCCACGTGGGCTATCTCGATGTAGATACCAACACGGCCTACGTGAACTGGGCTCATTTCCGTATCTTCAACACGGGCGACCAAGTTTCCAAAAAGGCCCTTTTCGGCTCGCTAATCCGCGTCAACAAGTTCGATCCCCTTGCATTACCCTGAAAACCGATATAGCATGACCAGAAGTTACCCGCCAATCATGACGGTTATACAGCCTGGGGGAGCGATCGTGCCGCCATGAGCTGTTGAGTCGCCGATTCGAGCGGCTGGTTTTCCGCCAATCATGACGGTCATCGAGCCTAAAATAATGCTGTCTGGTGGACCGACACAGGTACACATATCCCCCATACAGGCGGCTGGCTGTCCACCAATAAGTACCGTT
>JANXVQ010000986.1 GCA_025351545.1 Spirosoma sp. | reverse complement strand
GTTACACCGGCGGGCAGCGGATGGCTAGCCAGATCAGCCTGAATCACAGCTGTTAACGTACCCGAACCCGTTCCTAACGTATTGGCCGTAACCGTAACCGACGACCGACGGTTTTTACGTTCTAACAGTGACGGTCCGTTGCTAAGCGATACGTTGGCAAACTCCGCTAAACGTACCGGGTGATTAGTTGATGGGCTAAAGAAGTTGATATTCTTAACATCGTCAGGGTTTTTGCGGTCGAAGGCATCGAGCATTACCCGGATATCGTAATCTTCGCCATTATCCCGAAATTTAGAATCGTCGTTACCGGCAAACGCGTTTTGCAGCGTTGCGCCCACTGTTTGGATGTTCAGCCCTAATTTGGCCATCCTCTCCCGGTCAATTTCTACCCGGACTTCGGGGTTGGTCGTTTCCATGGATATGTTGACGTCATTGGCACCGGGCGTTTTTTTGATTCGGTTGGCCAGATCCTGCGCTGCGGCTAAATTCTTATTTATGTCATCGCCACTGAGGAAAATCTCGATGGGTGCCGTGCCGGAATTGACTATCCCAATAATGGACGAACCAAATTCGATAGCCGGAAAACGTTCGGCCAATTCTTTCCGAACTGTCATCATATACGACTCTGTTGGCATATGTCCGGGTCGCTCGTTGGCGGGTGCCAATTCGATGGTTAACTCCGTTCGGTTAGCGGCTCCCTGCCCTGTGCTGTTCAAACCCGTACTGGCTCCGCCTACATTGGCGAATACAGTCTGTACTTCGTGTTTCTTGCGAAGATAGTTTTCTATATTTCTGGATGTGAGGTTGTTCTGTTGCAAGGATACGCTCTTGTCGAGTTTCATTGTCAGCAGGAATTTACCCTGATCACCCTGCGCTACGAACTCGGAGCCAATGATGCCCAGGCTCATCACCCAACCCGTGAAAACGAAAATCGCGATCAATATGCCGGTGAATGCCAGTTTGTGTCTCAATACCCAGCCTAAGCTGCTGTGATACCCGTTGGTCAGGCTCGTAAGCCCTTTCTCAAACCAGAGTAGGAATGCCTGAAACGGATTCTTTGGATTTAGATGCTCTAGTTTGGCGAGCATCGACGTCAGCCAGGGAGTCAGGGTAAAGCTCACGACTAAACTAACCATCGTGGCGAAGGCCACAGTCAGCGCGAATTGACGCAGCAAATCGGCGATGACGGAATCCACAAACGTAATCGGGATAAACACGACCACAATTACCAACGTAATGGCAACGGCGGCAAAGCCAATTTCGCTAACGCCATCGAGGGTAGCCTGCCATCGGTTTTTGCCCATTTCCAAGTGTCGCTGGATGTTTTCGAGTACCACAATCGAGTCATCGACCAGGATCCCGATCACCAGCGAGAGAGCCAGCAATGTCATTAGGTTGAGCGAATAGCCCATCACATACATGAACAGGAAAGCCGAAATCAGCGAAGCTGGTACCGATATCATTACAATGAACGCATTCCGGAGACTGTGCAGGAACAGCAGCATAACAATCGCCACAAGAAAAACGGCAAGAAACAGGTCATGCGTAACGGCTTCTACAGAGGCAAGGGTGAAAATGCTGCTGTCGTACGCAATGGCGAAATGGACTTTATCCTTGGCGTTTTCTTTCTCAACCAAGGCTAGTTTTTCCTGAACCAATCGGCTGATTTCGACCGCATTGGCGTCGGATTGCTTTTTGATGAACAGACCAATGCCATTCTGACCGTTGTACCGACTGATGCTGTTTGGGTCGGTTATGCCGTCGGTCACGTTCGCTACGTCGCCGATGCGTATGGGACTTCCATTGGGTCGGTCCGGCGTTCCGGGCGTTGCAACCACTAACTTCCGAATATCGTCGAGAGACGTAAATTTCCCGGCGAGCCGTAGTGTCATATTCTCGGTCGTACTTTTCACTTTCCCGGTTGGGAAGTCCAGGTTGGCCTGCTTAATGGCCTGCGACACCTGAAGCAGCGACAATCCGTAGTAATTCAGTTTGTCGTCGTTGACGTTCACGCGAATTTCACGCTTGTCGCCCCCAACCATCGTTATGTCGGCGACGCCTTTAATCTGCTGAAGAATAGGGAGGTATTTGTCTTCTACCTGTTGATAGAAAACTTCGTTGGGCAGCGTTGACGTCGCCAGTAACTGCATAATAGGCTGATCACTGGGCGATATTTTCGATAAAGAGGGCTGCTCGGCATCCTCCGGCAGATCGCTCACTATTTTATCAATTTCCCGCTTAGCATCTTGCAGGGCTAAGTCGATATCGGTCCCGGCTTTAAATTGAACGACAAGAACCGACGCGTTTTCAAACGAATTGGATTTCACATCATCAAGATTATCCAATCCTGAGACGGCGTCTTCGATCTTTTTACTTACTTCTGTTTCCACTTCCGACGGAGCCGCGCCGGGATATATAGTTGTGATGGTGATGACCGGGGTAGAAAATTCGGGCAACAATTCATAACTCAACAAGCGGTACGAAAACAGGCCGCCTATCGTCAGAATCGCAAAGAGCACGATAATGAAGGAGGGACGTTTGATTATGGTTTCGACAAATTTCATGATTATATTTTTAAAGAGCGAAAGAGCGAATGAGTGAA
>JANXVQ010000982.1 GCA_025351545.1 Spirosoma sp. | reverse complement strand
CAAAAAATGTGCCATTCTTGTATACAGAAATAGTGTCATCTGTTAATGCTTTAAGGAAAAAAGTCACTGACGATTCGTTTAAACCAAAAAAAAGATAATTTTTATAATTTAGATGTTGACTAAACATAGAGCAATTACACTTTTGGAAGTATAATAAGTTAAAGGCGAATGACTGTTGTTGTTGGTAAAAGGTCTTTTATCAACAATGATGCCGTTGTTTCTTTATTTACGGCTAGTGAGTGCATTTCTTGTATCCATTTTGTTTTAAGTAGGTCGGTGCATTGACATTAAATGTAACTTATATTGATGCCCGTCTTTACTTTACGTTAGCCAACCATGGATTAGTAGCTTAAGACCAATTGTCTTTTTTCGCATAGTCTTCGGGCTTAAGCCACCGTGTTTCAGCTAAGCCTGCGAGGACCATTTTGCTAGTACGGTTGGTTAATGGCCATAAAATAAGTAATGCTGGCCCTGTTGAGTATGTACTTCGGCAAAATCGACGTGCCAATAGCTGATCGGATAGTCCTTGGAATTTTTCTTTTGGAGCGATTCGTTCTCCTCAAATAAGGGAAAACGGCTGATGCCGCAGCGTTGAAGGCAGCGGTAAGCCTACATGCTTAGAGCCCTGTATGCGTATACCCGGAAAACGAAAGCCGTTGATTCTCTGGAGAATTTTCTGGACCCCCTTTCCATGGTTTTATTCAGGCCATGCGGTCCAATCGGCCGCCACAGCCACGGTTTTAACAGAGTTGTGTGGTACGAGCTTTGCATTTACCGATAACACATATGCCCACCGACCTCAACTGACGTATTATGTTCAGGGCGTGTTGCCTGAAAAATCTAATTCTACTATGTATGTCGACTATCACCCAAGCTATACGATGCATATACTTGATTATGAATCCAGACACTTTAAGTTGTTTGGGGAAGCTGCTCAGGAGTGTGCAGAATCGCGACTGATGGGTGGTATTCATACAAGGTATGATAACGAATAGACGGTTACGCGTCCTGAAGTCCTTGGTGAAAATTTAAGTGAGTAGAACAATTGCTGTCCCTTGTCTGACCTACTTATTTATTGGGCCTGTATAAGGCTTAATAGGGAGGTGGTTAGCTTTTCTGAGAGCAACTGTGTAGACTCTTTACTAGTATAAAGTTTGATTAATGATTAGCCAATCAAATCGTCTCTTTAAACTTCCGGGCCATCCGATGAGGTGGTCCGGTTTAACGGTAGACCTGTGATTTAATTCAACATCAACGCCATAGTCTGGAATAGTTTGTACGAATAGTGGCTATGCCGTGAAGGTATTTTACTGTTAAATTTCTTTTCCGCAATGTGGACAACGATGCCGCCGGGGTGCTTTATGAACACGGATATGCTCGTTGAAACCTGATACCAGAATACCGGTTGGCAAGGCGAACAGGCCAATACCCACAATAGCGGTGATACCACCTAACAGCTTTCCCAAAGGCGTAATGGGATGGATGTCGCCGTAGCCAACCGTAGTCATAGCCGTAACACCCCACCACATGGTTGCCGGAATGCTCGAAAACTTATCGGGTTGAGCCGAATGCTCTACATAATACATAACGCTCGACACGATAATCAGCATGAAAACGACAAGTATTGTGCTGAGAATAAGCTCTTCTTTCTTTTCGGCTACCACTCGTTGAATCAAGCGAAACGCGTGTGAGTAGCGCGACATGCGAAACAGGCGAAAAATACGGAACAATCTCAAAATTCGGACGATGGCCAGATCGGTGGCGAATAAGGAGAAGTAAAAAGGGAAAATAGCCAAAATGTCGATCATGCCGGATATGGAAAAGATATACCTTAACCGCCCCCAGAACCAGTGATGATACGTATCATTCTCAACGCAAACCCATACACGCAGGAGGTATTCGACCGTAAAAAAAACGACTGAAAATAACTCGAAATCGTAAAATAATCGTGCAAAACGTTGATTGTACTCCGGTACCGTATGGAGTACAATGGCAACAGAATTCAGTGTGATAATGGTAACAAGAAGCAAGTTGAAAACCATGCTTACTCCCTGGCGTTTGCCATCAGATATTTCGAGGATGCGGTAGAGTGATTTACGAAGATGTAGCATAGCCGTTGCGGTAGGGTTGCAAGCTACTTATCAAATCTATACGTGAGGCTACCTGCTTACTAGATATACGTTTTGTTGCAATTAAAGACGACTTATTGCAATAAAACGTCTCATAAGTACTAGATAACATACAGATAGGAAAATACTGCATAACGTAAGCGGTTGGCTCTTGCTCACAGTAAGTGGATAAGAGGGAGAAGGAAGAGCCGTTAACACAGGTCATATGTGATCGTGTAAACCGGCAGAACTAACGGTAGTAAACCATATACGTAGGACTTAATGATTAATAAATATGTTTTGACCATTGACGAACTATCCTGTAAAAAAACCGTTGTTTTGTTGCAGGACCCGGATAATCTCTCTAACATTGTTCGCGTTTCAGCGCAATACCAATGGCAAAGCTCGTCTACTTACCGACCTTCTATCATACTACGCCATTTTGGATTAGGTCCGAAAGGACTATATCATTTTGTTTACCTATGTGGTAAACTATTTCCGCCTTGTTTCTCGTTTTATTCATCAAACAAATCAGCTCGGATTACGCTGTCTCCGTTTTGCGGCTTCACAACCGCCCAATAAACGACAATGATCACACCCGAAATAGTTAACGATCAATACATTGTTCAGGTCGCCAATGAAAATCATTTGCGCCTGGCTGAAACCATCTGCCATGAAATGGAAGAAAGCGCCAAAGCCCGGGGAACCGGTATCGCCAAGCGCTCGCCTATTTATGTGATGGAGAAAATGCTCGAAGGCAAAGCCATTGTTGCCATGACGCTCTCGGGCGAATGGGTTGGCTTCTGTTATATCGAAACCTGGGAGCACGGAAAATTCGTGGCCAATTCAGGCCTGATTGTTCATCCCGACTACCGTAAGAGCGGCATTGCCACGCGCATTAAAGCCAAGGCATTTGAACTCTCACGGGCTATGTTTCCTACGGCTAAGATCATCGGAATTACGACGAGTCTGGCCGTGATGAAAATCAACTCCGATTTGGGTTATCAGCCGGTCACACTCAGTGAGTTGCCGGGCGATGAAGCTTTTTGGAAGGGTTGTCAAACCTGCGCTAACTTCGATATTTTGACCCGTACCAATCGTAAACATTGCCTCTGCACGGGTATGCAATACGATCCTGAAGAGCATAAGAAGGAACTGAAAGATGAGAAGTGGAACTTCCTGAAGGAGTCGAAACTTTACGAACGCTGGATGCGCATCAAAAAGCGTATTTTAATGCGCATTAGCCCAACTGACCGGTCACGTTCGCGTCAAGACCATGAGTTGGAAAATGCCTGATAAATAGAATCAATTTATATGAAAAAGCCCGGAAGCCACTTCCGGGCTTTTTTTAGGCCTTAACATTTCCGATTCACCGCTAGTTAGCTCATTCATAAACTCTGTCTAAAGTTATGTCTGAACCGCTCTCGCTGGTCTGGCTCCGGCGCGATTTGCGTCTGCACGACAATGCTGCTTTGTATTACGCCTTCAAAAGTGGCCGCCCTGTAGTTCCTGTTTTTATTTTCGACCGCACTATTCTTGACGATCTGGACGATAAACGTGACCGTCGGGTTGAGTTTCTGGTTCAGGAAGTTGACCGCCTGCGTGATGAATTAGAAAAAATGGGGTCTACCCTTATTGTTCGGTATGGCAAGCCGGTTGACGTGTGGGAAGAACTCGTTGAGCAATACAGCATTGGCGATGTTTTCGCCAACCACGACTATGAAGTGTATGCTAAAGAGCGCGATAAAACAATTGGTGACTTGCTGGCTGCCCACAAAATAGGCTTTTATACGAGTAAAGATCAGGTCATTTTTGAACACGACGAGGTGCTTAGTGGTAAAAAAACGCCCTACACCGTTTTTACGCCTTACAGCCGTAAATGGAAAAGCAAACTGACTGATTTTTACCTGAAATCGTACCCGACCGAACACTACTTTGAGCAATTTTGGAAAACCAGCCCCGAAAAAGTACTCACATTGGAGGAAATGGGTTTTCTGCCGGTAGAGGAGCCATTCCCAGCGCGAACGGTCCCCGATAAAGTACTCGACACCTACGACAAGACGCGTGATTTTCCTGCATTGCCACACGGCACAAGTCAATTAAGTATGCACCTGCGCTTCGGCACCGTTAGTATTCGCGATCTGGCCCGGCAGGCGAGAGAAGCCGACGATAAAACGTTTTTGACAGAACTCTGCTGGCGCGATTTCTATTTTCAGGTGCTCGACCATTTTCCCCATGTCGAGAAACACTCCTTCCGACCTGCGTATGACCAGATCGAGTGGCGAAATAATGAGCAGGAGTTTGAGAAATGGTGCCGGGGAGAAACGGGTTATCCGATCGTAGATGCCGGTATGCGCCAGCTAAATACCATCGGCTGGATGCATAACCGTGTTCGGATGATTACTGCCAGCTTTCTGTGTAAACACTTGCTTATTGATTGGCGATGGGGCGAAGCTTATTTCGCTAAAAAACTTCGTGACTATGATCTGTCGGCCAATAACGGCGGTTGGCAGTGGGCGGCCGGGTCAGGTGCCGACGCTGCTCCCTATTTCCGGGTTTTTAACCCGTCACGACAAGCCCAAAAATTCGATTCCAAAGAAACGTATATCCACCAGTGGGTGCCTGATGTTGACCAGCCGAACTATCCTCAACCGATGGTTGAGCATACAATAGCCCGGCAGCGCGCCATTGATACGTATCGGAAAGCGCTGGCAACCGTTAAGGGATAGCTTTTTTCTGACCAGCTTAGCTTGGTTTCAGGCA
>JANXVQ010000100.1 GCA_025351545.1 Spirosoma sp. | reverse complement strand
TTTGAAGGGATGGGCGAAGCCGCGTTGCCCTGGATTCAGCGTGCCAAAGCAGAAACGGGCTTGCCCTTTGCTGTTGAGGTTGCCACACCCGAACACATCGAATTAGCTCTGAAATATGGCGTTGATATTTTGTGGATAGGTGCCCGCACAACTGTTAATCCATTTAACGTACAGGAAATCGCCGATGCACTGCGTGGGGTCGATGTACCTGTGTTGGTGAAAAATCCGGTAAATCCTGATTTGGCCCTTTGGGTAGGTGCGTTTGAGCGCCTTGCCGGAGCCGGAATCAAGAAACTGGGCGCTATTCACCGAGGATTTGCTACGGGTGAAGCCAGCAAATACCGAAACATTCCGATGTGGCAAATGGCCATTGAGCTGAAGTCGATTTTCCCTCAGTTGCCCCTCATTGGTGACCCAAGCCACATGGCAGGCAAACGAGCCTATCTGAACGAATTAGCTCAGATGGCTATGAACCTTAACTACGATGGTTTGATTGTTGAATCGCACATTGATCCTGATAAAGCCTGGAGTGATGCCGCTCAACAATTAACGCCAACAGCTTTCGGCGAAATGCTCGACCATCTGCAAATTCGCCAGGTTGAGTCGAAAAATCTGGAATTCCAAAGCTTTGTGGAGCAATCACGACGGAATATCGACAATGTAGACCGGCAGATTGTTGAAATGCTCGGTGCCCGTATGGCTCTTGTTGAGCGTTTAGCCGAATACAAACGCGATAATAACGTTACGTTATTTCAGCCCGACCGTTGGAAGGAAATCCTGAAAACACGTACGGAATTGGGTCAAAAACTGAATCTGTACCCTGAACTAGTGGAAGAAATCTACAAGATTATCCACATGGAGTCGATTCGGAAGCAGACAGAAATAATAAACAGTACAGCGCAAAGCGTATAAAGACGTGCACTGGATGTTAATTCAGATAAATAGAACGGCCCCGATTTTTAGCGAAAATCGGGGCCGTTCTATTTAAACCTTAAGGTAAGGGTCGAATTATTATAGCCCGCAAAGCAACCTAAACCGCCATTAATATTGCTGGGAATCAGCACAGGTTCAGCAAAGGGATTATTTCGTACGCGTCTTTGTCGTATCACCGCCATCTGAAACTGATAATACGCCTGATCAATGCTCATCAGGTTCACCGTTACGCTGGCAGTCTTGTATTGACTGTAAAAATTGGATGGCTGATTACCGGTTAATGATGACGATGTCATATACTCCCGGCCGGAGGGTATGATTGTTCCATCTACACCAGCGTCGGAAAATAAGCCCCGATTGTCATCATCGGAAGATAAAGGAAAATTGCCGATTTGATCGACCTGGCATGTTGAACATTGAGTTGTGTACCTGAAATAACCCGCAACCTGATAATAATTGGTCTGACTGGGCGGATCTTGCCAACTAGCTCGAACAAAATAACGTCTAACCGAAGAGCGGCCCTGGCTTTCTGTTATAGAATCGAATTTTATAGTCGTCGGAGAAACAGGAGCTGGTATCGTACAGGTACTAGTGGCCCGTTGCCCGCTGGTAGTTACCACGGCGAGCGTGTATGTCCGGCCTGCGAGTATCGGTAACAACCGCGCGCTGGCACTGTAATAAAATTGAGCAGCTGAATCGTTTGTTGAATGCCTATTATTATAAAGTAATGTAACCGACCGTCCGCCTTCCGAGAGCGTAACGGTAGCATCGGTAACGTTGTTGCCAATTTGTAAAAGTTCGATACTATCACCAACTACAGTGTTGGAACGAGTCACTTTAATGGCCAGTGTGGTATCCTGTGGCGACAAATAGCCACTAACGACTAGTTTAGGTGATGCCAGACCCAATTGGCTGGGGTCAACTTCATTCCGTAAACTACGGCAATTTCCAAGCAGAACTGCCACTGTCAGACAGGCGATTACTGTGCAGAAGTTGGGGTGAATTCGCAGAATTGAATGCATTAGAATTTGAAGTTATAGCTAACCGCCGGTACAATTGGGAAAACCGAGTATCGAAATAAAGCCGTCCGAGTTGGAGTAGTCGCCGTTGCCGATACTGACTCAAGGCGATAGAAAAATGGATTTCGGCGGTTGTAGAGGTTATACACACTAAATTCCCAGGTTCGCTCGTGGTGCTTTTTCTGCTTGTGAAACTGAATGCTAAAGTCGAATCGATGATAGGCTTCGGCACGGAAACTGTTCTTCTGCGTTCCATAATCATCTGAGTTGCGGATACTCTGGAAAAATGTTTGAGCAATGGCGGGTGTACCACCATATATCAATGTATTGCCCGGCCGGTACGTTTCATAACGGCCAACCGGTACGGTCAACGCATTGCCAGTACCATACACCCAAACGGCCGATAGTGTAATGCTCTTGTTCAACTCATAAATACCAACCAATGAAATATCGTGCCGCCGGTCGTAGCGTGGATAATAGGGTTGACCCCCGTTAAGTTCGGCGAATTGCCACTGCGTCCAGGAGAGCGTATAGCCCGCCCAGCCAGAGAACCTTCCAACTTTTTTCTGTAAAAAAAACTCCGCCCCGTAAGACCAGCCCCGGCCTGCTGTTACATTATCTTCCCAACGAATGCTATTGGCCGATGTTGGGTCGTTTATGAGTAGAAAGCTGGCGCCTTCTTTATAATTGATAATATTACTCATCGACTTGTAGTAGCCTTCCACGGTTAGCGTTAACCCTTTGTCTGTGAAGTCCTTCGCTATGCCAATCGCTACCTGCTGTGATTGCTGCGGCTTTACCCGATCCGTTGTGGGCACCCACAGGTCGGTGGGGAGGCCGATTCCCGTGTTCGACAGCAAATGAACATACTGGTTCATGAGCGCATATGATGCCTTGATAGATAAATCGGGTTTGAGGGTAAACGCTGCTGATAATCGGGGTTCGGGTCGGACATAACCTGCGTCTTTCTGTTGGAAATAGCTTAGCCGTAACCCTCCGTTCACACGCCACCGGCTAGACGGCCGCCAAGTATCTTCGGCATAAATGCCTGATTCCATTACGTCGATGTTATTTACATTATTGATCGACTGATTGATACCCGCATTTTGCAGCACCACAGCACTAGGAGTGAAACGGTGGTATGTACTCTGCACGCCCATCCGTATAGAGTGTTTAGGATTTGGATAATAGTCTACATCGTACTTCAGCGAGAGATCCCGAATGCCCGAGTTGTAGTAGAGCGAATAGGTTTCGGCATCCTGCGCACTCCTCTCTACAGATGAAATTTGAAATTTATAGTCACTGAAAATCAGGGAGAGATTAGAGAATAACTTCTGATTGAACAAGTGATTCCACCGAAGGGTGCCGGTAGCATTTCCCCAACTCAATCCTGTATCCGTATTTGCGGTTTTATCGTTGGCATAAAATCGGTCGCGGCCAAAATAGCCGCTCAGATATAATTTATTCGTTGGGCCAAAGTCGTAATTGGCTTTGGCGTTAAGGTCGTAAAAGTAGTAGCCTGCAGTAAGCGTACCGCCCGACTGCGCCCGAATGAGTGGAGCCGCAAGAATGTCTAAATACGTCCGCCGACCCGATATGAGAAACGATGCCTTTTTGTTCTTCGTCAGCGGTCCTTCGAGGAGTAGCCGGGAGGCAATCAGGCCAATACCGCCTTCGCCGTGTAGTTTTTCGCGGTTTCCATCTTTCATATACAGGTCGATAACCGACGAAAGCCGCCCGCCATACCGTG
>JANXVQ010000096.1 GCA_025351545.1 Spirosoma sp. | reverse complement strand
TTTCGCGTTGACAATTGGGTCGGTTTTGAGAAACCGACACCACGAAACCAAATCCGACACCACGACAGATATCACTCTTATTAACTGAATAAAACTCATGATCTGGAAACAAGTTATTGACCCATTTAATAGTATAGCGTTATCCGTGTTAGTGGCGGCAATACCAATTATGTTCATATTCTGGGCCCTGATTATTAAAAAGATGAAGGGGTATCAGGCTAGTTTAATCGCCACGGGTCTGGCCATGCTAATTGCTATTCTGGTGTATGGTATGCCGGTGAAACTGGCGTTGCTATCCGCTACGCATGGGGCCGCATATGGCTTGTTCCCCATTTGTTGGCTGGTGATTATGGCGGTTTTTCTGTTCAACATCACCGTGAAAAGCGGCCAGTTTGAGATCCTCAAATACTTCATGGCGTCGATCACCTCCGACCGGCGGTTGCAGGCGTTACTGATTGCCTTTTCATTCGGTTCATTTCTGGAAGGTACTGCTGGCTTTGGCGCGCCCGTCGCCATCACGGCGGCCATGCTCGTCGGGTTAGGGTTCAACCCGCTCTATGCGTCGGGTATCTGCCTGATTGCCAATACGGCACCGGTTGCTTTTGGCTCCATCGGTATTCCTATTACGGTGGCTTCGCAGGTGTCGGGCATTCCCGAACTGCCCATTTCGCAAATGGTGGGCCGGACCCTGCCAATTTTGTCGATTATCCTGCCTTTCTATCTGGTGACCATCATTGCCGGGTTCAAAAAAGCGAAGGAAATATGGCCCGCTGTGTTAATATCGGGTGTCTCCTTTGCCTTTTTGCAATGGTTTTCGTCCAACTATTTAGGACCCGCCCTGCCCGACGTTATTGCGGGTCTTGGGTCAATTGTTTGCTTAATGGCGTTCCTGCGTTTCTGGAAACCTAAAACCACCTGGCGCTTTGCCAACGAACCCGCGGCTACGTTCAACGCCGACATAAGCTACACAAACGGACAAATTATCAGAGCCTGGTCGCCCTTTATTATCCTGACGATCATGGTTATTTTCTGGGGCGTACAACCGATTAAAGATGTACTGAATTCAATTGGTATGATCCAGTTTGAATTCCCCGGACTTCACAACGCTATTCAGGGGGGAGATGGGATCTTATTAGCTAAGCTCTTTAAATTCAACTATTTATCAGCAGCTGGAACAGCTATTCTGGTAGCGACTCTTATCACGATTCCGCTGGTTGGATTAACGTATCGCACGGGTGCAAGCGTGTTTGGGGATACACTAAATCAGCTTAAGTTTCCGATCCTTACCATTGCGGCCGTATTAGGATTCGCCTACATCCTGAACGATTCGGGTATTACGCTCACGCTGGCTGCTGTGCTGGCCAATACTGGATTCATGTTCCCATTTTTTGCTCCTGTGCTGGGCTGGCTGGGAGTTTTCATCACCGGTTCCGATACGTCGGCCAACGCGCTGTTTAGTAAATTACAATACGCTACCGCCCAATCCATCGGCGTTGATCCGGTGGTCACTGTGGCCGCCAATATATCGGGTGGTGTTGTTGGGAAAATGATTTCGCCACAATCCATTGCCGTAGCAGCAGCAGCGGGTAATCTGGTGGGCAAAGAGTCAGAATTATTCCGCTTCACGGTGAAGCACAGTTTCTACATGCTCATCTTTATTTGTTTCATTACGCTAACGCAGGCTTATGTGGTGAAATGGATAATTCCCGTATACGAAATGCTCGGCAGTAAAAAAGCAGCCGCTATTCCTGATTTATCCAAAGGGTACACATACCTGATCATATTGGCTATTTTGTTAGCCGGTATAGCCACAGCTATTCTACGAACTGTCAAAAAGAAGGCCCCAACCCCCAGTTTAGTAAACTAACTTTTGCAACCTGAATTATCATGAATGCTCCACTTTGCCACTACATGAACGTTGGCCTTGTCCATTTTATGGCTTTCCCCGAAACCATGAAAGGCGAAGGACCTGTATTTGAGACCATCAAAAAAGTGGTGTTGGATGAGTACTTTACGGCTATAGAAATTACTACGGTTAAAGATATTGATGTTCGTCGGAGAGTGAAAAGCCTGCTGGAATCCTCGCATATGACCGTGGCATATGCCGCCCAACCCCGTTTGTTAACCACCGGACTGAACCTGAATGATACCAACGAAGAAGGTCGTCAACGGGCGCTGGAAAATGTGAAAGAAGGCATCGACGAAGCCTATGAAATTGGGGCTGCCGGCTTTTCATTTCTAAGCGGAAAATATGATGAAGCCCGTCGGGAAGAAGCGTTTGAGCTATTGGTGAAATCGACCAACGAAATCTGCGCCTACACAAAAAGCAAAGGCGACATGAAGGTTTCGCTGGAAGTGTTTGATTATGATGTCGATAAACGGTCACTGATTGGCTCGGCTGATCTGGCGCTACGTTATGTGCAGAAAGTCCGGAAAGAGCACGATCATTTTGGACTGATGGTCGACTTGAGCCATATTCCACTCATTCACGAGACGATCGAAGAATCGCTTTTGCCGGTTAAAGACTACATTACCCATGCGCACATTGGCAATTGTGTAGTCAAAAGCCCGGACATGCCCGCCTATGGCGATGTTCACCCGCGATTTGGCTTCCCCAATGGCGAAAACGATGTAGCCGAAGTAACTCATTACCTGAAAGTACTTTTGGAAATCGGTTACTTGAATACGGAAAACCCGCCAATCGTTAGTTTTGAAGTTAAACCGTTTGGCGATGAAGATTCGGATGTTGTGATTGCCAATGCCAAGCGGACGTTAAATGCGGCCTGGGCGAAGGTTTAGTTTTTTGATTCACCGGGTTATTGGCTTTTGTGGTGTCGGGTTCTCAA
>JANXVQ010000050.1 GCA_025351545.1 Spirosoma sp. | reverse complement strand
AAAGGCGAGGTTCCTCTATCGAGACGGCAGTCGGGCAATCAACGCATGCTTGGCCGGGGAAACGACATGCAACAGAAAGAGTTTATGCTGGCCCGGCTAACCTTACAAGCCAAAAAACTCGGTGCCGATGCGCTGGTTTCCGTTCGCTATACATATTACACATCCATGACCGACAACGGTTATATAATGACCGGGGTGGCCGTAAAGTATAAACAGGAATTCGATGCTTCTGTAACAAAATAATGCCCGATAAACGTAAGCTACGTTTATCGGGCATTATTTTGTTACAGAAAGCCTTATTTAACCTCTTCGTAATCAACGTAATCCCCGCCTTTGTAGGGATAATTAGTATCTTTTTTCTGGCGATTATCAACCCGAACGTCGCCTTCCCTACGACCTCCACTTACGTCGCCCTGCTTTTTTTGCTCTTTTACCAATTGTCGGCCAACCAACAGATAAAACACAAATCGGCGTACAGGTGGCACGAAAAGAATAACCAGGGTGATGATGAACAGATATTTGAACAGCATATCAGCGTATTGTTAGTAGTAAATAAACGTCGAGACGAGTTGTTTAGTTTTCCGTTATGATATACGGCTTTATACATGGATGAACTGTAATTGACTCATCCTCATAAAAAGCATGTTTTCTCAAACTCTACTATTGGCCATATAACGACTTTCCGGCAGCTTCGTACTTATCACCCGCCGACCATTGCGGGCGCGTCGGGCGATTGGCAATCAACCGGGCCGCATGAGCATAAGCCTGGCAGAAACGTTGAAAGTAGGTGTAATCCAGCGATTCGGGATTGTCGATAGCCTGGTGATAATATTTACCAATGGCTTCGTCGAAGGTTTTGAAACCGGGCGAGAACGTTGGCGCAGGAACGCCTTTAGCGGCAAAGCTTACGTTGTCGGACCGGTCGAACAAGCCCTGTTCGGGAGCGGGTTCGGCAAACACACCCAAACCAACCGCTTTGGCACCCGCTTCAATTTCGGCCCGCGCACCCGTACGCTCTAAGCCAATCACCGAAATGATCGTTGTGTCATTATAACCTGCTCCGTCGATATTCAGGTCAAAAATAGTTTGCTTCAACGGCACCAAAGGATGCTCAGCATAATAACGACTGCCCAACAGACCAACCTCTTCACCCGTCAGCGCCAACACCAGTACCGAGCGTTTGGGGCGTTGCAGTGACAAGGCTTTGGCCGCTTCTAAAATCGCTACCGTGCCCATCGCATTATCACGTGTCCCGTTGAAAATACTATCGGCGGGTTGATAAGGCGCTCCGCTCTGCTTACCCACACCGATGTGGTCAAAATGAGCCGACAGCATAATATATTCGTCTTTTAATTTTGGATCGGTGCCTTCGATAATACCCACCACGTTAGCCGATAATACAGATGTGCGCAGGCGGCCTGATGTGCGAATTGCCACACTCTGCCCTGCTTCTTTGAGCTGTTTATACTGATTATTAGCGTTGTTAATCCATAAATGAGCTATTGGCGCATCGTTATCTGTCGTCGTCGAAATGGCTAACTGCTCCCGATTAAAATACTGATTCACGAAGCCCCACGGAATAGATTCGCTATAAAGTTCAATCAGTGCCGTTGCTCCTTTTTCGCTGGCTAATTTACGCTTGGCGGCCGATGCACTAAAGATTTCGCGCGGTCCTTTGGCATCGGGAGAACCACCCTGCGCCACTAAAATCTTTCCTTTAACATCACGACCTTTATAGCCATCGTCGCCATCGGTCAGGCCATACCCGATATAAATAACCACACCCGAAATAGCTGTAGGGCTACCTGCCATCAACACCAGTTCTTTACCTAACCGAAGGGTATCTTTACCAACAAGCATGGTGGCTGAAGTAGCCGCTTTGACTTTCTCCAGCGTAATGGGTTGAAAGTATTCGCTCTGATTACCAGTCGTTATGCCGGGAGCAGGTTTCAATCCCAACAACCGAAACTGCTCGGCAATGTAGCGGGCAGCAACCCAGTTTCCCGGCTCACCCGTTCGGCGGCCCTGCAACTCATCGGAAGCCAGAAATCGGGTATGCGCTTCTACTTCGGCGCGAGACAGGCTAAATTCCGGAAGTTTGGCGGTTTGTGCAGCCGCCGTAGAGCGAGACGGAATGGCTTTAACGGGGCGATTTTGTGCCTGTGTCGACGCAGTAGCCAGCGTTAATCCCGCCAATAGAGACAGTACGAATTTCGTTTGCATGATGATTGGGTTTCTGTAGGCAAAAGTACGAAAAACACCAACGGCTTATCAATCTAACAGGCATCTGAATGAATTTCAGTATTTTCGCTGCTCTCTTTTAATTCATCATGTCACTTTATTCCACCACAACGACCGAAAAATCGTATCTCCTCATTGCCATCGGGTTGTTGGTGCTGTATATTTTCCCTTACGTCTGGCTTGGCGAAGGAGCACATTTGACCATCCACGATAATTTAGACAGCGATTTTCTCTATTTGTATTTACTAAAAATCACCCATACAGCGTTCGATTTCGACCTGAACACGGTAATTCCAAATGTAATGAGTAGCGGGCTAGGGGCCAAATTGTCTTTCAGTGGCATTCCGCGCTCGGCCTTCCGAACAGGCTTGAACCTTGAAGTATTGTCTTTTTGGTTGCTACCGCCTTATATGGCGCAGGTTGTCAATTTCTCAGCGATACACGCCATCGGCTTTGTGGGTATGTATTTACTGCTGAAAAAATACATTTTACAAGAACCAAACTGGGCGTTTACCCGAGTAGCCCTGGCGTTTCTGTTCGCTTTGGTACCGGGCTATATTGTTCATGGTATATCGGTAAGTGGCCAGCCATTACTCCTGTTCACCTTTCTAAATCTATTAACAAAGCAATCGCGCTGGAGCGACTGGCTCATTATTATCCTGTTTCCTTTTTATTCCTTTTTCGTTTGGGCTGGCTTATTCATTTGCATCGCATTAGGCGTAATTGGCTTAGCGAACATGATTCAGCGCCGGAAGATTAACTGGCTCTACATTAACGGATTACTGCTACTCTCAGTTTTATATTTAGGCAGTGAATGGGAGTTGATTTATGGATTCATTAATCAAACCTACATTTCCCAACGGGTTGAGTTCGATTATAGCCAATTACGCTCGATGCGACTCATGGACAGCCTGCGCCGAAGTGCCGATTTGTTCATCTGGCCCATGTTCAACACGGGAGCATTTCTTACGTTGGGCATTTTTTTGGTAGCTGGGTTAGGCGCCTGGCGAGCGTATCGAAAGCCGGATTTTCACTCTGCCAAATGGCTTATTAGCCTAATTTTTTTGGCAGGTCTTATTTGTCTGATTCACGGTTTTTATCACTATTTAGTCGTGTGGTTAGGCGACAGTTCGCTAGGCTTGAAGTTTCGCGTGTTTCAGTTCGACCGTTTTTATTTCCTGCTTCCAACGCTCTGGTTTTTTCTGTTTGCACTCGCACTACGACAGTTTCAGGCAAATGGTCGTTGGAGTCAATTATTTCTGATTGGCCAACTTGTGCTTATGCTTGTCGCTAACAAGGAGTGGCGTATTAACCTTGGGAAAATGACAGGCTATATTACCGAAGCCCAATATCCGTCATTTCGGGCTTTTTTTGCCGAAAATCAATTCGCCCAAATCCGTGATTATATTGGAAAACCACAGGCTGATTACCGCGTTATTTGTGTCGGAATGCATCCATCTGTCGCCCAGTTCAATGGTTTTTATACCCTGGACAGCTATCAGAACAATTACCCGCTTCCCTACAAATACGCTTTCCGAAAAATTATTGCGACTGAACTAGCAAAAGGCACGAGACAGATGCGCGTTTATTATGATGGGTATGCTTGCCGCGCTTATCTCTATACGGCCGAGTTAGGCATGAATTATCTGTTTGGGAAAACGCAACATAAAGCACTCAACCATTTGCAAATCAATACTGATGCATTGGTTGATTTAGGCGGGAAATACATTATTTCTGCCGTACCAATTCAGAATGCTGCGGAGAATAGGTTACGATTAGAGAAGGTATTTGATGAACCGGAAAGTTACTGGCGAATATGGCTATATCGGGTAGACAACAAAACCCTTTACCCGCGCTTATAATGTTGCCGGGCAAAGCGCATAAATGTATCGGCCAGCCCTTCTGTAACACCCTGTAATTGAATAGAATACAAATCTCTCTGGATTGAAAGCCCCTGTACATCAAGAATTTTCAGTGTGCCTGCCTGGAGTTCATGCCGTACGGCAAAGACCGATACAAACGCCATGCACCGCGAACTGCCCAAGTATGATTTGATGCTTTCGGTACTACCCAATTGCATGTTAACGGTAAGGTCGGTGATTCGCAGGCCAACGCCCCGAAGCGCATGCTCAATCACTTCGAGCGACCCGGAACCACGTTCTCGCAGCACAATGGGCACGGTTCGCAACTCATCTAACGTAATTTCGTCACGGTCGGCCAGGGAGTGATCGGCGCGGCAGATGAGTACAAGTTCGTCTTTTACGAAAGATGTATACCGAATATCGCTGTGGTGGGTTCGGCCTTCAACCAAGCCTAAATCTATATCGTTGTTGAGTAATTGCTGTTCGATTTGTTCCGTGTTACCACTCAGGAGCGATATACTCACATCGGCCGACTGCTCGTGAAAACGAGCCAGCACAGGCGGAATTACATACTGCGCTACTGTAGTACTGGCCCCCACCCGCAGTGCCCCACCCGATTCCCCTTTCAGGGCGTTTATATCGAATTCCAACTGGCGGTACGTTGTCATAATTGTTTCGGCATGACGGAGAAGTGTATTCCCGGCAACCGTCAGGCTAATCTGGTTACCCCGCCGATCGAACAGAGCCGTTCCGAAGTGGTGTTCAAGCTCCTGAATATGCTTCGTCACAGCCGGTTGCGTCACATACAACTCAGCAGCGGCTTTGGTAAAGCTCAGCCGTTTAGCAACGGTATAGAAAACATTCAGACGAAAATCGAGCATGGATTATTGGAAATTGAAAAGCAAATTCAACCAGTTGACGAAGCGGAGACAGAGGTCGGTATTGTGGTCGAGGTAAGTTGCAGTGATAGCGGTGCCCATTGGCCTGCCAGGATCTTCTTGCCAAGCTAACCAAGTATGTATAAATGCTTTAGCCCGGTGAAGTTCATTATACCTGCTTTCTATAGGTTGGGCTTCGATTTGAGTAAGAATCCCACTGACATATG
>JANXVQ010000044.1 GCA_025351545.1 Spirosoma sp. | reverse complement strand
AAAATAGCCGACGATAAGCCCTGCGGCACATTGTTTTGCTGGGCAATAGCGTCATCTAATGTGCTGTATTTGAGCAGATACAAAATGGGAGCGAAGGTTTCGCGCTGCACAATGGGCCAATGATTCTCGGCTTCGGCAATGCACGGCCGGACATAACAGCCCGATTCAAATCCTAACCCGTCGATCAGGCCCGGCTCCACCACAAACTGTCCACCCGATTCTCTAATCTCGGCAACGGCTGACCGGTAACTGTTTACGGCCGCCTGATCAATGACCGGCCCAACATGAAATGATTCATCTAACGGGTTCCCTATACGTAATTGAGCATATCCTTTCTTAAGTCGGCTTTTGACCTCATCATATATGTCTTCCTGCACAATAATCCGGCGTGTACTGGTGCATCGTTGACCGGCTGTACCAACGGCCCCAAACACGATGGCTGGAATTGCTAACTCAAGATCGGCATGTTCCGAAACAATAATGGCGTTGTTGCCACCGAGTTCAAGCAGGCTTCGTCCTAACCGGCCCGCAACGGCTTCGGCAACGGCTTTACCCATTCGCGTACTGCCCGTAGCCGACACGAGCGCCACACGCGGGTCGCGGGAAAGCCACTCGCCCGCATCGCGACCACCCGTAACAACGCACGATACACCCTCGGGAACTTCGTTGTTGCGCAATACTTCGCTAATAATCTGCTGACAGGCCAAGGCGGTCAAGGGTGTTTTTTCGGATGGCTTCCAAATGCATACATCGCCACAAACCCAGGCTAGCATAGCATTCCACGACCAGACCGCAACGGGAAAATTGAAGGCCGAAATAATACCAACCACGCCCAGTGGATGCCACTGCTCCATCATCCGGTGGGCAGGCCGTTCGGAGTGCATCGAAAGGCCGTAAAGCTGGCGCGACTGCCCTACCGCAAAATCGCAGATGTCGATAATTTCCTGTACTTCACCTAACCCTTCCTGTAATGATTTTCCCATTTCATAGCTGACGAGCGTTCCTAATTCACGCTTGTACCGCCGAAACTGATCACCCATTTGCCGGACAATTTCGCCCCGACGTGGTGCGGGTACTAATCGCCACTCGGCAAAAGCAGCCTGTGCTGTTTCAACAACGCGGTCATAATCGGCTCGGGTAGATACATTGACACGGGCAATTAGCTGGCCATCTGCCGGAGAATAGGAATCAATGGTTTTGGTGCCTTCAGATTGCCAGAAGTGCTGACCAGTACTGGTGCCAGGCTTGATGGGTTGGGTGGGTAGTGGAAGAATAGACTGCATAAAGTTGTTCTGTGGTTTGTTGAGACGGGAACAAATCTACCCGCCTTTACCCAAACAATGCTTACGGCCCCACAAACTTTTTACAGGAAAATCGGTTAAAATGACACGAATAATGTATTCACTGTTAACTGACAACGTTATGAAAATCAAGCAACCGCTTACCCTATTCATATTGGGAACAGCATTGGCAGCTACCAGCAGTTGGGCCCAGACTACGCCTACAGGAACCGTCACCTCAACGACTTATCCGCAGGGGGCTATTGCACCGGATTCGATGTCGGCCAAACCCACCCGCGATCAAAGGCGAGCAATGAAACGTAATCGCAAGATGACCAATCAAAACGCCCGTAACGCAGGTACTGCCACCAACACGTCGGCACAAGACGCCAGCTACCGAAAAAGCTCATCCAGCGATGGTACGGCAATCAACAACAGTAATACAACGAATTATAACAGCAACAATGTAACCAATGCACCAACAGGCGTTGGCAGCAATCCGAACACGTCTGGCACGACAACGATGTCTGGTACTTCTACCGCCCCGGTGAAAAATAACCAGCCAGCCAGTTCCGATGCGGGGGCTGCTGCGGCTATTTCTGGTGCCAAAACAACTGAAGCTCCCGCCGTGAAAGCCGGAAGCACAGTCAGAAACACCAGCATTGGTGATTTCATAGCGTCATCGCCAAATTATACAACCTTGCAAAACGCGCTTCAGTCGGCCAACTTATTTGAGACACTGAAGGGTACGGGTCCGTACACAATCTTTGCGCCAACGAACAACGCCTTCAAAAAACTTTCGTCAACGGCGCAAAGTGGCTTGCTTGATGGCAGCAACCGCGTGGCTTTGCAACAACTCCTTTCCTATCATGTGGTAAATGGCTCATTAAGCTCAACCGAGTTGGCCCGGCAAATCAAATTGGGCAATGGCAAAGCACAGATAAAGACATTGTCGGGAACTGCGCTAACCATTCAGGAGTCGAATGGACGAATGACGTTAACGGACGAGCAGGGCCACACGGCTACCATCGAGGCCCCCGACAACCGTCAGGCGAATGGAGTCGTTTACGGAATAAGCAATGTGTTAATGCCCAAAACAGGTATGGATGCTTTTCGATAAACAGCCTGAAGCTGTTTAGGGTTTGTGTCAGGCTACACGTTGTCGGGCGGCCCCGTTCATACTACAGGTGAAAAATCATGAACAGCTTCAGTAATTAAGCAGGACTACAGCAAAACGTTGATCGCCTATGCGTCGGACAGCCGATGCGGTTGATGACTCTCGTGATTTAAGGGTTAAACTAAAACTTTGTCAACGTTTTTTGCGAAAATACTTATCATATTGCACATGATAAACAATAAAGGCATGTTCCACGTCCAGGCGATCAGCAATTCAGGAGTGGATATTCAGTACAATAATTATGGTTTCAGCTTGCAAATGTTTCATTTTACTCTGAACGTATCCGTTCGTTTTTGAAATTCTCTATATTTGGCTCACTTAACATTCACCTTGTGAAACGTCAGTCCTCTTTAGTTTCTGAAAGTGTTCTGATTGAAAAGCTTACTCAACGCGATCAGCAGGCTTTTCAATGGCTCTACGATCAATACTCGCCTGCTTTATATGGTGTTGTGCTACGCATTATACGCGATGATGAGCAATCTTCTGATCTCTTACAGGACATCTTCGTTAAGATCTGGAAAAATTTAGATGCCTACGATGCCAGCAAAGGGCGTTTATTTACGTGGATGTTGAATATTGCCAGAAATACGGCCATTGATTCGCTGCGTTCCCGAAAAACGCAACCTTTTGCCGCAATCCGTACCGACGAAGAGAACGTACATATTGTTGACCGGCAACACAATACGGAGCAACCTAACCCTGACCATATTGGCATAAAGGAAATTGTAAACCAGTTGCGCCCCGAACGAAAACAGTTAATTGACTTGGTTTACTTTGGTGGATATACCCACGAAGAAGCCGCCGAAGAACTGAATCTGCCGCTGGGAACGGTAAAAACCCGGGTTAGGGCAGCACTACAGGAATTAAAGCAATTATTTAAATCATGAACGTCACAGAATACATAGCATCTGGTATCTTAGAGTCTTACGTCATGGGTGCAGTGAGCGACCAAGAGCGACGCGAGGTCGAGTGCCTGTCTTCTATCTATCCTGATATACGACATGAACTTGATCAACTCTCCGAAGTTCTCGAAAGTTATGCGCTTTCGCACAGCGTTGAACCACCCGCTTCGGTAAAAGCAAAGTTACTGGACCAGCTCGATTTCGATAAGCCGGTAAGGGAAACAATTGTTCGGCCGATGCCGGTAAATCTAGAAACTACCTCGTCGCCAACGTTTCGCATTACCTGGGTGGTAGCTGCGTCGATGGGCTTACTGCTACTATTGTTTTCGTTCTTTCTGCTTTCGCAACTGCGTACAAACCAGAAAGTGCTGGCTACCATACGTATCAACAATAACAAAATGCAGGCAGAGATGCGACTGCTGCGTGATCAGAAAACGCAGACCGAACATACACTGGCAGTAGTACGCCAGCCAGGAACCCGAACCATGGAATTGCGGGGTAACGAAAAAGCACCACAGGGTACTATGCTGGTTTTCTGGAATAGCCTTACCAAGCAGGTGGCCGTACAGGTTCAATCGCTACCCGCTTTGCCCGCCGATAAGCAATATCAGCTTTGGTCGATGGTAGATGGTAAGCCTGTTGATGCAGGTGTTTTTGATGCAACGAATATACCTGATTTGGTTCAACGCCTGAATCGCTCTGTTGCGCGCGCCGATGCCTTTGCTGTGACAGTAGAAAAAAAGGGAGGTAGTCCCACGCCAACCTTCTCGACGCTGCTGGCCCTTACCCCGGTAAATGCCTGAACGTAGCCCTTTGTTTTTTGTTTATTAACTGATTAAGCTGCGCAAATACGGTTCAAGCTTGTCTGTGCTTTTCTCGTATTTTACATTTAAGCCGTCTGCCTGATAAATTAATTTATCAGAACATTACCAACGTTACTGTATCAATATTATCGCTCAACAACAAAAACAGTATGAAACTTACCCTGCTATTTGTCTTGACAGCCAGTTTATTGTCAGGCTTTTCATTTATGAGAGACGATAATCCACCTAAACGTGTTGTAAAGACTGCTGCTGAATGGAAGAAAATTCTGACATCAGATCAATTCGCGGTATTGCGCGAACACAGCACCGAGCGAGCTTTCACCAGCCCGTTGAACGAGATTCACGATCATGGCACGTTCTATTGCGCGGCTTGTCATAATCCGTTGTTCTCATCCGATACGAAATTTGATTCGGGCACCGGCTGGCCTAGTTTTTACGCACCAATCACAAAAACTGCCGTTCAGGACGTATCCGACAAAACTTACGGTATGGTACGCACCGAAGTTTTATGCACTGTTTGTGGCGGGCATTTGGGCCACGTGTTTAACGACGGCCCCAAGCCCACTGGCCTGCGCTATTGTATGAATGGTGTGGCCATGACGTTTGTGAAGAAATAAATATGGGGAATCAAAATAGAGAAACAGTTACTGCATTTCTCTATTTTCCAGTCAAAAATATCACCGTAGAAACTAGCCCGGTTGCATGAGCAACCGCGCTTTTGTATATAACATCGGTCGAAAATACGTTATATTTGAAACCCGGTTCGGATAGGTCCGGTCTAGATTGACATAAAGTATATTGACCCGTCTAGTACAGCAGATTCGTTTGGTTGGTATGCTTTAGGGTATCTTGCTTTGCTGTTTTTTGCGACCGGGTAAGTTTGCAACCTTTTAGGTAAGCCAAATCCAGAATAATCAGGTTTTCTACGACTATTAACGCATGAGTCAATATAGGGAGCGATTCCGCGCTGTTCGGCACGCTTTTGGCGAATTTCGACAACGCCAAAAATTAGTAGGCAATGTCAGACGCAGGGTTGGCCGCCAAATTGCACGAGTCGCTGGTGAAGAGCGTGTCAATTTATGGATTAGTACCTATCAGGGCTACCGCAACCGGTTTCGCTCGTTCATGCATCGGTATATTGACCCCGATTCCTGGTATTATCCCTACCTTAAAAAAGTAACCAATGGGATACTTTGGGGTTTCCTGGCATTAGGATTATATGTATTCGTACTCAATTACAACTTCTTGTATTTGACGGGAGAGATGCCGAGTGTAGAAGAGCTAAAGAATCCGAAACTCAATCAATCGTCAGAGATTTATTCACAGGATGGGGTAATGATCGGCAAATTTTACGCTGAAAACCGGACACCTATCAAGTACGAAAATATCCCCCAATCGGTCATTAAGGCACTTATTGCTACTGAAGATGCCCGTTTCTATGATCATAGTGGCGTCGATCCGCGCGCTATTGGTCGGGCCGTTATTAGCTTTGGACGTGATGGGGGAGGGTCGACAATTACTCAACAATTAGCCAAGAATCTTTTCAAAACGCGCAAAAAAAATAACACCGGCTTATTATCGCGTATTCCCTTTATCCGAAAAGTTATCTACAAGTCAAAAGAGTGGTTGATGGCTCTCAAACTGGAACAAAACTTTTCGAAGGACGAAATTATTACGTATTACTTTAATACAGTGGATTTTGGCAGCAACGCATTCGGTTTAAAAACTGCCGCCCGAACTTTTTTCAACAAAGCTCCTGATAGTTTGAATGTGCAGGAAGGCGCTGTGCTGGTTGGCCTGCAAAAAGCCACGACGAACTACAATCCACTTAAAAATCCCCAACGCTCGCGCGAACGCCGGAACATCGTGCTGGGGCAAATGGCCAAGTATGACTTCCTGACCAAAGGCCAGGCCGATTCCATCAGCGCATTGCCGTTGATAACCGAATTTACACCCGAAAATCCCTATTCCGGACCAGCCATTTATCTCAAAAATGCCGTTCAGGACTTTGTGAAGAAATGGGGTGAAGAGAACGGATACGATCTCAATACCGATGGACTGCGTATTATTACAACCATCGACTCGCGGATGCAAACCTACGCCGAACAGTCTACGAGCGAGAAGATGAAGCAGTTGCAGCATACCTTCGATAATCACTGGCGCGGTCGGAATCCCTGGACCGATGAGGATGGCAAGGAACTGCCGGGATTTATTGACTCCGTTGCCCAGCGGACAGAGCGTTACAAATCCCTGAGCCGACGGTTTAAAGATCTTTACCCCGACTCAATCATGTATTACATGAAAAA
>JANXVQ010000007.1 GCA_025351545.1 Spirosoma sp. | reverse complement strand
CCGACTACAATGTGGAAGCGGCCGAACGCGGTATCGTCTATATTGATGAAATTGATAAAATCGCCCGCAAATCCGACAATCCGAGTATCACCCGTGATGTAAGTGGAGAAGGTGTTCAGCAGGCACTATTGAAATTACTGGAAGGGTCAGTTGTAAATGTGCCGCCCCAGGGAGGCCGTAAACACCCCGACCAACGGCTGATTTCGATAAATACCGAAAATATTCTGTTTATCTGCGGGGGTGCTTTTGATGGAATTGAACGGCACATTACTAAACGGATCAATACCCGGCCAATGGGTTTTACGGGCAACAGACCGTTGAATGAAACATTTGAACGGGGGCATTTGATGCGTTACATTTCGGCCCTTGACCTGAAATCGTTCGGCCTGATTCCCGAACTTATCGGTCGTTTACCCGTATTAACGCACCTCGAACCGCTTGATCGCGATGCGCTCATGCAGATTTTGACGGAGCCGAAAAATGCCATCATGAAGCAGTACGATAAGCTCTTTAAAATGGAGGGCATTACCCTTCATTGGGACCCCGGCGCCCTAAATTATATTGTCGATCAGGCGTTGCAATATGGGCTTGGTGCACGTGGGCTACGCTCAATATGCGAGTCGATTATTACTGATGCCATGTTTGAGATGCCTTCACAAACGGCTATTAAAGAGTTGACTGTCAGTCTGGAATATGCCCAAGAAAAGTTCGGAAAATCCAGTAATCATCAATTTCGTTCGGTAGCCTGAAAGCTTGTTGGTACTCCATAAAAAAACCTCGCCCTACGTCAAGATTGATGTGGGGCGAGGTTTTTTATGGAGTACCAATAAGCTTTGTTTATTTACAAATTAACGATTAATCATGTTTTTGGAATTTCCTCACTTTAATGAGAGAGAGGGAATTATTTTAAACAATATTCCAACAAATGTATAAAGTTGTAGTTGATGAGAGTGGTAACTCAATCGTTCACTTTTAAAACCAAACACTATGCATACGTTCTCCAAACACCTTTTTGCAGCGCTTCTAGGCGCGGCTATTTTTTCTTCCTGCAGCCGTCCGGTGGCGTATTTTCAACCTAGTGCACATGAACATTTCGCAGCAGCACCAGCTAAAGCCATGTCTGTAGTTTCTTTGGAGAACTCTGCTCCTATGGTTGCAGAAGTAGTAACTCCTGTCGAGCAGGTTGCGCAAACGACTTCGGCGTTGAATCAAATGGACCTGATGGTGCGTAATGACAGTAAATTAAGTGCCGACAAGACGGTTCAGAAACGCTTAAACCGAATTCGGACACTATTAGCCTCAACTTCGGCCAAAGCGTCTCTAACACCTGGCGAAGTTAGTGCTCCTAAAAAAATGAACCTGATGGAGCGGTTGATGCTGAAGAAAATGAATAAGAATATCAGTAAACAACTGGCTCCGGCTAACCCGAATCAAACGATGTCCAGTCGGGGTACGCTGGCAGCGGGTGCCGTATTGGTTATTATTGGTCTATTGTTATTAGTTCTAACGTCTGGCACGGCCGCAACTGTTGGCCTTGTTGCTATTCTGGTTGGCGCCGTGATTTTATTGATTGGGTTGTTATAATATTCGCAACTCGCAACATATAAAGATCCCGTCAAGCTGAGTTTAAACTCCGGTTGGCGGGTCTTTAATGTACTTTCGAGTCCGAATACATTAATTTGTATCTATTTTTTATTAATGTCCCAACAAATACATAATGTTGTAGTTGTTGAGGATGATATCTCAATCGTTAATTTAAAAACCACGCGCTATGAGCACGTTCTCCAAACACATTTTTGCAGTTCTTTTAGGCACTGTTATTCTTTCTTCCTGTAGCCGCCCAGTGGCCTATTTTCAGCCTGGTGCCCGTGAAAACTTTAAGTCCACCCAACCCGTAACGGTGGCAGCCGCTACACCTGTTGAGTCAGTACAAGCTACTGAAACGGCTCAGCCAGTTGACGTTGCTACTACATCGCCGGTAGTTAGCACCCCGGTTGATCAACAATTGGCTCAGACGAAACAGGCAATCAATGAGGTAGACGCCTATGTGCGCAACGACAACAAACTGGCTTCGAGTAAGAAACTGGCCAGGCGTATGGTGCGATTAAATGAACTGTTAGCAACGACCAGTGCTGAAGCAGCAGTGTCAACGAATGCTGTTTCTGTCAGGAAAATGTCGTTGATGGAGCGCACAATGCTGAAGAAAATTGACAAGAACATTAAGAATCATATTGCGCCCGACAAGACTCAGGCAATTAGCAGCAATGTCCGACTCGGTATTATTATAGGAATTGTTGGCTTGCTGTTACTTATTTTAGGTGGTGGTGGCGTACTGGCTGTGATTGGATCTGTTGGCCTTATCGTTGGCCTGGTATTGATTCTGCTTGGCGTTATCAACAATTCATAGCATACATGAATCAATCCCTATCAATTGGGCTTATTCATGGTCACGGCGTAGATGCTTCCATTTGGGATGGCGTCTACGCCGATTTGACTTTGGATAATTCGGTTCTGAAACCTGACTTTTCCCGGCTGACGAATCTTACCACTATTGAGGAATATGCCGATGAATTGTATGCTCGATTACAGACTGCCAGGGTCGAAAAAATCGTGCTGATTGGTCATTCTATGGGCGGGTATATTAGCCTTGCCTTTGCGGAGAAGTATCCGGAAATGATTCAGGCGCTGGTGCTTTACCATTCTACCGCTACTGCCGATGATGAAAATAAACGTCAGGTACGTCGGCAAACCATTAATGGATTACAAACACAGGGAACTGCTCCATTTATTCAGAAGCAAATGCCCACAATGGTAGCCTCTACATATCCACCTGAAAAAACGCAGGAGCTGGTGGAACGCTTTCAGGATTTGCCCGCCGATGCGCTTATCGTTGGCATGAAAGCCATAGCAGATCGACCTGACCAAACGGATATTTTGCGAAATGCATCATATCCTATTCTCTTGGTATTAGGCCACGAAGATCAACTGATTCCTTACGATAAAACAGCTCAACTGGCTAGTTTATCCATTCAAATCAGTGTATCCACGATTGAGAAAGCGGGACACTTGAGCATGGTCGAACAGCCCGATGCATCGATTCTGGCAATTCGATCATTTATAGGCCAATTTTGATTCCCAACGAGCATGTATTAAAGTGCAGGGAACTGATTCGGTTCCCTTTTTGTGTTTTAAGTCCTTTTTAAACTGATTATCCGTAAACTTGCACCTCATTTATAGTAAGATATTGGATAAATAAACCTGTCCGATTCGTTAATATCGTTAAAAGAATGGCTGAGCTTTTTAATGTTTATCCGCTATACGACATCGAGCCTGTAAAGGCGCAGGGTAGCTACCTCTGGGATGTGAATGGCACCCGTTATCTCGATCTCTACGGCGGTCATGCTGTAATTTCGGTCGGTCATACACATCCGCGCTATGTGAAGGCCCTGACGGATCAATTGAGTAAAATTTCGTTTTATTCCAATTCGGTCATAATTCCACAGCAGCAGGCGTTAGCCGACAAATTGGGGGCTCTTTCCGACCACCCTGATTATGCTTTGTTTCTGTGTAACTCCGGTGCCGAAGCCAACGAAAATGCCTTGAAACTTGCCTCGTTTCATAACGGCCGGACAAAGGTTGTAGCCTTTACCAAATCGTTTCATGGGCGTACTGCCGGGGCTGTTGCTGTTACGGATAATAGGGCTATTGTAGCGCCAATAAATTATAATCAGCACGTCACATTTCTGCCTTATAACGACGCCAAAGCTGCGCTGGCGGGTATTACAACCGATACGTGTGCCGTAATTATTGAAGGTATTCAGGGCGTGGGCGGTATACAAATTGCAACCGACGAATTTCTACAGATGCTTCGTAAGCGTTGTGACGAAACCGGCGCGATACTTATTCTGGACGGGGTTCAGTGTGGATACGGGCGATCGGGTAAGTTTTTCTCGCATCAGTTCAGCGGCATCGAAGCCGATATTATTTCGATGGCTAAAGGAATGGGCAATGGTTTCCCTATTGGCGGTATTCTTATCTCGCCCAAATTTAAAGCCAGCTACGGACTGTTAGGTACTACTTTTGGCGGGAATCATTTGGCTTGCACGGCTGGTATCGCTGTACTGGACATCATGAAAGACGAGGGCCTGATGGAAAATGCCACGCGTATGGGCAATTACTTTATGGACGGTATTCGACAGATTGGCGGCTATAAAGAACTCCGTGGCCGTGGCCTTATGATTGGTATCGAATATGACTTTCCTGTGGAGACGCTACGTAAAACATTGTTGTTCGAGCACAAACAATTTACAGGTGTAGCGGGTAAAAATACAATCCGGCTACTGCCTTCGCTGGCTATCGGTGTTGATGAAGCCGACCAGTTTCTGGAAGCATTGCAAGTGTGTTTGAAAACAGAAGTTGTTTAAAACGCATCAGTAGGGCACTAAAAATGGCCATTGAATTTCAAGGTAATATTGCTAAAAACGGCATGCGTCGCATAGCTAGTAATTTGTAAAACACTTTGCGTCTATTGCGTTTAACTAATTAGATGACCAATTTCCTCTCCCTTGCCGACGTCACCAGTATCGACGCTCTGATTCAATCCGGCCTTGCTGCCAAAGCCAATCCGTTTGCCGATCAACACCTCGGTAAAAACAAAACGATTGGCCTGATTTTCTTTAATTCCAGCCTGCGAACACGGCTAAGTACCCAGAAAGCCGCCCAGAATCTCGGCATGAACGTAATGATCATGAATGTGGGGCAGGATAGTTGGGGATTGGAAATGGAGGAGGGCGTGCTCATGAATGGCGACAAAGCCGAACATGTTCGGGAGGCCGCTGCTGTGATGGGTCGGTATTGCAACATTATTGGTATTCGTGCTTTTGCCGAACTCAAAGATCGTGATAAAGACTATCGGGAGCAGGTCATGCACCAGTTCTCGACCTATGCACGTGTGCCCATCGTCAACCTGGAATCGGCCACGCGCCACCCACTGCAATCACTGGCCGATTGTATCACCATTGAAGAGGCCAAACTGGTTGCTCGCCCAAAGGTTGTGTTAACGTGGTTACCGCATTTCAAACCATTGCCGCAAGCAGTGGCCAACTCGTTCTGCGAATGGATGAACGCCCGTGCTGCCTCGGGTAATGTTGAGTTCGTAGTAACGCACCCGGATGGATATGAGTTAGCGCCTGAGTTTGTCGGTAACGCCCGCATCACGCACAATCAGGATGAAGCCTTTGCTGGTGCCGACTTTATTTATGGTAAAAACTGGTCATCCTATACGCATTACGGGCAAGTGCTTACGCAAGACCCATCATGGGCGGTAACGATGGATGATTTGAACCTGACAAATAATGGTAAATTCATGCATTGCTTGCCCGTTCGTCGCAATTTGAAGGTGTCCGATGCGGTGCTGGATAGTCCACAATCACTTGTTATCGAACAAGCGGCTAACCGCGAATGGTCGGCTCAGGCGGTTTTGAAAGAAATAATAAAAAATATGTAATAATGCAGTGCCTTTATACATAAGGCCGAGTTGAATTCTTTTTTGGGTTGCCAATGCGGCCCTGTTTTCCTGAATATCATGCAAACGCTTACGATCATTAAAATTGGTGGAAACGTCATTGACGATTCTTCTGCGCTAAAACGCTTTCTAACAGCGTTTTCTGGGTTGTCAGGGTCTAAATTACTTGTGCATGGCGGAGGTAAAGTGGCTACTCAGATGGCCGATAAACTGGGGATTCAAACCACAATGGTTGACGGGCGACGCATTACCGATCAACCTATGCTTGATGTGGTGACGATGGTGTATGGTGGCTTGGTTAACAAACAAATTGTGGCTAAACTTCAGGCCCTGGAGGTAAATGCTATCGGTATGACGGGTGCTGATGCAGGAACGGTACTGGCAAAAAAACGTCCGGTCAAAGACATTGATTATGGTATGGTAGGCGATATTGAAGAGGTCAATTCCGGGCAGATTCAGTTCTTTCTCCATCAGGACTTAACACCTGTTTTTGCGCCAATTACCTATAGTAAATCAGGTGATTTGCTGAACACCAATGCCGATACGATGGCTTCTGCAATTGCCGTTGATATGGTTCGACATAATGAGGTAACACTGATTTACTGCTTTGAAAAAAAGGGAGTTCTGAAAGACCCAATGGACGATGATAGTGTCATCAACGAACTTACGCCCACTCTTTATGCTGAGTATAAAGCCGCCGGCACTATTAACAAGGGTATGATTCCGAAGCTGGATAATGCCTTTAAAGCATTAGAGAACGGTGTGTCAAAGGTGATTATCTGCCATGCCGATGAAGTGGCTGCAGCTGTAGAACAGGGAGCGGGAACGACCTTAAAAAAGTAGAGCGACATCAATGCCGCTCTCACTCTACCTGTTTATATTTCTTAAGCAGTTATTAGCTGCTTTATTTTTCTGCTAATAAATGAGC
>JANXVQ010001021.1 GCA_025351545.1 Spirosoma sp. | reverse complement strand
TGGGGCTATTCAGAGACAGGTAAAGTTTTTGGCGCATACAGGTAAAAATAGCAAGACCTATAAGGTTTCCAAAACCTTATAGGTCTGATAATTGAAGTACGTATCTTTGTATATGCTTTTGGAACAGAAACAACAAACGACACAAACACACATTCTACCTGTCATGGAAACGTTCTATACGATTCAGGGCGAGGGTGCGCACACGGGTCGAGCCGCTTATTTCATCCGGCTCGGTGGGTGCGATGTGGGATGCCACTGGTGCGATGTAAAAGAATCATGGGACGCCGACGCTCACCCGAAACTGTCGATAGACAGTATTGTTGATAAAGCGTTGCAATACCCCGGTCGGATGGCGGTCATTACGGGCGGAGAACCCCTCATGCATGATCTCACCAATCTTACGGCTACATTGCAGACAGCGGGCTTTCAAACGAACATAGAAACATCGGGCGTATGCCAGGCCGTCACGGGTTCGTGGGACTGGATTTGCTTTTCACCAAAAAAATTTAAAAAGCCAAATCCAGCGATTTATAACAAAGCCGACGAGCTTAAAGTAATCATTTACAACCAATCTGACTTTGCGTTTGCAGAGTCGTTTGTACCCCATCTGCGACCTGATTGCAAACTCTTTTTACAATCAGAATGGAGTCGGTCCAATGAAATGCTGCCTCGCATCGTTGATTATGTAAAAGATCATCCGCAATGGCAAATTTCGTTGCAGACACACAAGTATCTGGATATTCCGTAAGTAAATGGATAATGAATAATGAACAATGGATAAAGACCAAGTCATTGGGAGTATTTATTCTCATTATTCATTGTTCATTGTTCATTGTTCATTCCTCCTTTGCTCAGGACACAAAGGCGAAAGAACTCTATGCCCAGTCGATTAAACTGTTTGGCGAACGGAAAGCGAGCGAAGCTATTCCGTTTATGGAGCAGGCCGTGAAGCAGGACCCCAACTTTACAGATGCTTACATTAAACTTGGTCAACTATACGAGTTTATCAAACGCTTTGACCCGGCTCTGGCGGCTTACCGTAGCGCTATCCAGCTCCAACCCGATAGTCCCACGTCTGGCGGGGCCTATCAGGCGCTGAGTAATACGTTGCTTCGGCTGGGTCGTTATAGCGAAGCACTCCCCTATCTCGAAAAATATCAGACGATGTTTGCCCCGCAATCGGCTCAGGGGAAACGTATTGTCCGGCAAATAGAAACTGCCCGTTTTGGACAGGAAGCCCTGTTGCATCCGCAGGCTGTCGACCCCAAGCCATTGTCGTCGGTACTGCAAACGACACCTTCCCAATATTTTCCGGTTCTCACGGCCGATGAGCAAACGTTGGTATTTACAGCCCTGAAACCAGAAGGCGACGAAGACCTGATGACCGCTACCTTCAATGGGGAAACGTGGTCGCCCCCGGTTTCGCTGGCATCAACCATAAATACACCCGAAAATGAAGGCACAGCCAGTCTCTCGGCTGATGGGCGGATGCTGGTATTCACAGCTTGCCAGGGGCGTAAAGGCTTCGGAAGTTGCGATTTGTACATGAGCCAGAAAACCGGCAGTGACTGGTCTAATCCAGAAAACCTCGGCCCTACTGTCAACACGCACTTTTACGAATCGCAGCCCGCTTTGTCGGCAGATGGTCGGCAGTTGTACTTTGTATCGGACCGACCGGGGGGCAAAGGTCGGCGTGATATTTGGCGCAGCCAACTTGGCACCGATGGCAACTGGGCCGAACCCGTTAATCTTGGCGAGCCAATCAATACGCCCGCCAACGAAGCGTCGCCATTTATTCATGCCAACGGACAAAGCCTGTTTTTTGCCTCAGAAGGGCATGTAGGTCTGGGCGGTTATGACTTGTTCATAGCCGATAATACAGGGGCTGGCTGGTCGGCACCAACCAATTTAGGCTACCCCATCAATACATCGGAAGACCAGGCATCACTTTTTGTGACGGCCAATGGCACGCGGGCTTATTATTCCTTTGAAGAACAAAAAGAAGGTGTCTCGCAGAAATCGCGGCTCTACACGTTCGATTTACCCGAATCGTTACGGGATCGGGTGCGACCCGTGAGTTTTCTAAAAGGTACCGTGGCTGATGCAAAAACGAAAAAACCGCTTGCGGCAACGGTCGAGTTAGTTGATTTAAAGACAAATCAGATCGTTTCGCGAGTACAGACTGATGCACAGACGGGTCAATACACAACCGTACTGCCGAGCGGGGGCGAGTATGCGCTCTACGTAAATGTTCCCGGTTACCTGTTCAAAAGTCTGTCGTTCGATTTCACCCAGAAAACGAAAGGCGAAGGCATGTCATTGAGTGTGCCTCTGGAGCCGGTGGCTGGCGGAACATCGGCCACCGAAACACTAAACAACCTGTTTTTTGAATCCGGGCG
>JANXVQ010001018.1 GCA_025351545.1 Spirosoma sp. | reverse complement strand
CTATTGCCCAACGGATTGGGTTCAAACACATCGAGTTTCAGTTTGAGCCCATTGCGGCTGCTTTTGCCCACGAAGCCCGGTTGAGCGGTGAAAAGCTGGCCATTGTCGCCGATCTGGGTGGAGGTACATCTGATTTTACAGTGATTAAACTGTCCGGCAAGTATATTCACAAACCGGATCGGTCTCAGGATATTTTAGCCAACACCGGTATCCGGGTAGGGGGAAACGACTTTGATAAAGAGTTGAGTCTGGCGGCTATCATGCCTGAATTGGGCTATCGGAGCCGGTACGGTGAGAAACAACTGGAAGTGCCCTTAAAACCATTCCATGATCTGGCGGAATGGAGTAAGGTAAACTTTCTGTACACACCCAAAGTGATCATGCAGGTTCGGCAGCTGCTCCACCAGTCGCATGATAAAACGCGGTATCGACGGCTGTTAACGGTGCTTGAAGAGGAAACAGGGCATACGCTTCTGGCCGCTGCCGAAGGCGCAAAAATTGCCCTTAGTGCTCAGGAATCGTATGAAACCGTACTTGATTTTATTGAGCAGGACTTTTCTATCCCCATCAAACGGGATCTTTTTGAAACCGCCATTCAGAGAGAAGTTGACAAAATAGTCGCTTCGGCCCGGCAGTGCCTTCAGGATGCCGGCGTCAGAAACGAGGCTATTGACCTGGTTATTCTTACCGGCGGCTCAACCGAAGTACAGTCCATACAAGCCGAATTTAAACGACTTTTCCCCAACGCAGCCATCGCCGACGAAAACAAACTCTCCAGCGTTGGTCTTGGTCTGGCCTACGATAGCCAGAATAAATTCGGCAACCGGATCGAAGCAGGCCGCTAGTTTAATCCTTCATTTATTATTTCCATTCAATGGCTTGCGGTTAAAAACCTGTAGATTCATCCCAATTACGACCGGATAAGCAAATTTGACTTATCTCGTCAGGGCGTGGGGTACGTACCGGATACTTATATAGTTTGCTACTCCGTACATTATGCCAAACTATAAAGTGGACCTTTTCATAGTTCACATCCCGTTGTTCTGAAATTTTTTTATCTGGGCTTTGTAGGCTAGAAACTGGTCCTGATTGGCTCGTTTATCGGTGGTGATTTCGAGGAGTTTGGCGGTGTTGCCCGGTTGGAAGAAGTCGGGGAGGAGCGCACCGAGTTCTTCGAGCGAATCGCATACAGCGTAGGTTACGTGAGCATCTTCGGCTGTACGTTTGGCTGTGTAGCCGTGGGGTGTTTCAAAATAAGTCTCCAGTTCGGGCTGGCGGCTGGGTCCATCGATGATCCGGAAAATATGCCCGCCATCATTGTTCAGTAAAATAATACGCAGGTTTGGCGGGACCGGGGCCGACCATAGCGCGTTGCGGTCATAAAAAAAAGCAACATCGCCAATGAGCAGCGTTACCAGTTGGTCTGTCATCAGCGCAGCCCCAACGGCCGTGCTCAGGCAGCCATCGATGCCACTAACCCCCCGATTGGCCGAAACGCTGATTTGCTGTTGTTCCGATAGTCCGCAGAGGTTGGCATAGCGCACCGGCATGCTATTCGCCAGATGAAGCACCGAGTTTTCCGGAAGCCGCTCCATAATAAGCTGCACCGCCGACCAGTCGGTCAGTTGATCAGGTTGCCCGGTTGGTTGCAGCCACGTTTTTTCTGTGAGTCGGGCGGCTTGCCGGTCAAGGGTTTGCCATCGCTCGAGAAACGCCTGGGAATCGGAATCATCGTCATCATCACCCTGTAGGAACCGCTGGTAATCAAGATCGGCAAATAGTTTTTCCAGAAAAGCGAGCGGCTCGGCCGGAATAAGCGTCGTCAGGCTTTGGAACGAATCATTGATGTGATCAATTGACGGCTGAATGTGCCAGTGCCGGTGAGCGGGGTACTGCCGGAGGAAGGTCTTCAGATTCCGGGTTAGAAACGAGTTGCCAATGGTCAGGAGTAAATCGGGCCGGAGCGATTGGGCCGTTTGTTCATCGACTCCGGACAGAAACGTATCGGTGCGGGTGATGAACGAACCGTTTTTAGTAATATTACTAACGATTTCGCCCACAATCGGAATCCCAGTCTCTTCACTAAGCTTTCGCAATACGGCCAGTAAGGCCGGGTTCCGGGGGAGTTGACCCACCGCAATCAGCGTCCGTTCACTGTGTTCCCACTCGCCCAGTAAAGTATGCCAGGTTTCGGGCGCGAGCGTCGGCTGGCTGGCACACACATCAATGACCCGCACGGGCCCATACGAAAACGGCTCATCGGGGGTGGGGTAGAAGGGTTCCCGAAGCGGGATATTAACATGCACCGGCCCGGCCGGGTACAGTTGGCTTAGGGTGATGGCTTCATTCATGGAGCGTTCGATAAACCATCGGGCATCGGGATGCGTATAGTCGGCGGGTAAATCGTAACTCCGCTTGACATGACTACCGAACAACTCCACCTGATTTATTGTCTGACCATCCTGCTGGTATAACCACTCATGCGGACGGTCGGCGGTAAGCAGCAGGAGTGGAGTTTGCCCGAAAAAGGCTTCGGCCACCGCCGGTGCCAGATTATAGACCGCACTTCCCGACGTACAAATAACCGCTACCGGTTTGCCACTTTGCCGGGCCATCCCCAGCGCCACAAAGCAGGCTGACCGTTCATCGGCCATTACCCGAGCTCGCAACCGGGGGTGACGGGCTACAGCCAGCGTCAGCGGAGCCGAACGGGAACCCGGAGAAATAACAACATCCGTAATGCCTTTTTGATAGAGAAGTTCGGCAATGTTGACGATTGGCTGAAGGACAGGCATAAGGAGATAAAAAAACGTTCGGACTACAAACATAAGCCCGAAACTGTAGACCTGTCCGGCTATCTATCGTAGATTTTCTGTTACTTTGTTTAGGCAGCCTTACTGCATCTTGTTTTACCGATAAACGAAGCAGCCGTTGTCAGCGTTATAGGAGTGAAAACCATAGCCTGCATGAACCGCATTACTTTTGAGAACGAGGACGAAATTCGGGTAAAGTCCCTTGCCGGGGCCATCATCATCAACGTGATTTTAGTCGCGCTGTTGTTACTGGTTAACCTATCGCAAACCATTCCGAACCCTCCCCCCATTCAGTTTATAGAAGTCAACTTCGGCACTGATGCCCGGGGCAGCGGCCATATTCAGACGTATAATAAAGCGTCGGATTCGCCCAACCCGAACGATGTGAAAGCCGCCGACAAGCGACCGAATCCAAGAAAAGAGACCACAACGCCAACGCTTGAAAAGACCCGCGTTACCCCATCGCCCAAAGTAGAGGATGTGAAACCGGCCCGGAGAGCCACCGAGAAGCCGATCATTGCCAGCAAAGCTGAAAGCCCGGTAACGACTCCCGAACCCAAACGCGTTGAATCGCCCAAAGCGACGGCTCCCGCTGAGCGACTGGTCCCGGTGGCCCCGCCCAAAAAAGTGGAAACCGTCAATAACGATGCCCTGTTCAGGAAGTCGTCAGGTGGCGGTGGGGCCAACGGTACGGTTGGCAAAGCGTCAGGTACGGGAGGGAACAACAACGGCGATGATGCAAGCGGTGTGGGGGATAAAGGCAATCCAAACGGAAAAATCAACGCGAAAGAGTTTTATGGCACACCCGGTGGTGCTTCGTCTGGTGTGGCTTTCGATGTATCGGGCTGGTCAATGGCCAGTAAGCCCACTGTCAATGATGAGTCTGACGAGACCGGTAAAATTGTTTTTAAGATTACCGTCGATGGTGAGGGAGAAATAACCAATGTTCGTCAGGTACAAAGTACCGTTAGCCCTTCGGTTAGTGAGCTGTATCGACGGGCGGTAGGTCGTTTGCGGTTACGTCCGAAAGGAGGAGCAACCCCGCCCACGGCTACCGGCACCATTACATTTATTATAAAGTCAAAAGATTAATGCAGTACGAGGAAGCAATCGACTACCTATATAGTCGGCTCCCGGTTTTTCATCGGATTGGCCCCAAAGCCCTCAAACCCGGATTAGGTAATACCCTGTTGTTATGCGAAGCACTGGGTAATCCGCAGCAGCGGTTCACCAGTATTCATGTTGCCGGAACAAACGGGAAAGGAAGTACCTCTCATATGTTGGCGGCTGTTTATCAGTCGGCGGGCTATAAAGTAGGCCTGTATACGTCCCCCCATCTGAAATCCTTTACGGAGCGCATTCGTCTCAATGGCCAGCCCATTGCTGAGGATAAAGTGGCCCGGTTTGTAACCCGGTATCAGGCCTTAATCGAAACTATAGAACCTTCTTTTTTTGAGTTGACGGTCGCCATGTCCTTTGACTTTTTCGCCCGGGAAGCTGTTGATGTCGCGATAATCGAAGTGGGCCTGGGCGGGCGTCTCGACTCGACCAATGTGATTACGCCGGTCATCTCGGTCATCACAAACATTGGCTACGACCACACCGATATACTGGGGGATACCCTGCCGCAGATTGCGAGCGAAAAAGCGGGTATTATTAAACAGGGTGTTCCTGTCGTAATTGGTGAGACGCATCCGGAGACAGCCGATGTCTTTCGCTCTACGGCCGAATCTCTACGGGCACCAATCCTATTTGCCGATCAACAGTATAGCGTACAGGACAAGGGCGTTGTAGAAGGCATTCGTCACGTCCGGGTTTCCAGAGATAGCGGAGTTGAACAACGGTTTACCCTGGATTTACTGGGTAATTATCAATTGAATAACCTGGTCACCGTGCTGGCTACGGCAGCCATTTTACAACCCGTCTTTCCGGTATCCTTAGCCACCCAACAGGCGGGATTGACTTCTGTAACCTCATTAACAGGGTTGAAAGGTCGATTCCAAACGCTTCAGGATCATCCCAAAGTCATTGCCGATACGGCGCATAATCAACCCGGATTAGAAGCCCTGTTTGAATCGATTCGTTCGATCCGGCACACGACCTTACGGATTATAATCGGCGTCGTAGCCGATAAAGATCGGGACTATATGCTGGCCGTATTGCCTTTAACGGCTGTTTATTATTTTTGTCAGGCCCAGACACCCCGGTCCTTACCGGCTGATTTGTTACAGGCGGAAGCGGCTCAGGCAGGGCGAATAGGGGAGGTCTTCACCGATGTAAACAGGGCTCTTGCTGCTGCTTTACAACAGGCATCGGGCGATGATCTGATTCTGATAACCGGTAGTAATTACATCATTGCCGAATTAACTAATTTATAATTGTGACGCATAGAAAAACACATCGCTTTCTGCATAATGCAGAGAGCGCAAATGTTATTGAGGTTGGGAAACCGCTGTATAAAACCATTCGCGGCCGTTGGCATGCCGATTATTTTGGCAATACAAATCCAATTGTTCTTGAACTGGCGTGTGGGAAGGGAGAGTATACGGTTGGCCTGGCTCAGGCATTTCCAGATATGAATTTTATCGGCGTCGATATTAAAGGTGATCGAATTGCTCGTGGCTCCAAAGCCGCTCAAACGCTGGGTCTGTCAAACGTCGGCTTTCTTCGTACGGATATTAATTTCCTAACTGAATTTTTTACTGATGAGGAGGTTAACGAAATCTGGATAACATTTCCTGATCCGCAACCTCGTCCCAGGCAGGAGAAGCATCGCCTGACTCATCCCCGATTTTTGGAAACGTATCGGTTACTGCTCGTACCGGGAGGGACGCTTCATTTAAAGACAGACAGTGCAGACTTGTTTGCCTACAGCCTGGAGCAGGTCCGCCAAGCCGCCTGCACCGATTTACAATTCACAACTGATCTATATAACTCTCCATTGAACAAAATACATCTTGGCATTAAGACCACCTACGAGCAATTGTTCTTTGACAAGGGATTTACAATTAACTATTTACAATGTAAAATGGGCGCAATACACTAGTATCACGCCCATTTGTAACTTCATTTATGTAATTTAATAGTGTAATCTATGGATTAATACAATTGTAATACACTATTTACATATAACTATCAATTTACAAGTTACATTGTTAAAACAACTTGCCAATTAGATCAGCTACGCGGCTTGAATAGCCGTATTCATTATCATACCAGCCTACAACTTTTGCCAGCGTACCATTTACTGATGTGAGTTTCGAGTCAAAAATGCAGGAATGCGGATTGCCCACGATATCGATTGATACAATTTCATCCGTATTGTATTCCAGATAGCCTTTCAGGGTAGTCTCTGAGGCTAATTTCATGGCTGCATTTAGCTCTTCAATAGTTGTTTCTCGTTTCAGAACAACTGTTAAATCGGTAAGTGATCCATCGGGTGTTGGAACGCGTAGTGCGTATCCGTCAAGTTTTCCTTTTAACTGGGGAAGAACAAGCCCTACAGCTTTCGCAGCACCTGTTGAGGTTGGGACGATGGATAAAGCAGCAGCCCGTGCCCGACGCAGATCGGAGTGAGGCCCATCCTGTAAGTTTTGATCGGCTGTGTACGCGTGGATCGTAGTCATGTAGCCTTTCTCGATACCAAATACGTCATCTAAAACTTTCGCCATTGGGGCGAGACAGTTAGTAGTGCAGGAGGCATTTGAAATAATTGTTTCCTTACCAGTTAGCGTATCGTCATTGACGCCAAGTACTACAGTTGGAATGTTGCCTTTCGCAGGGGCTGAAATCACTACTTTCTTAGCGCCAGCCTCTAAGTGCATGCCTGCACCCGCTTCATCGACAAAACGCCCCGTTGATTCTAAAACAACATCAATGTTTAAAGAAGCCCAGGGAAGTTTCTTTGGGTCTCGCTCAGCATAGGCATTAATACGGTTCCCGTTAACTGTTAAGCTATCATTGTCTGATGCTATTGTTCCGTTAAATTTGCCGTGAACTGAATCATACTTCAGTAAATGCGCTAATGTCGCATTGTCTGTTAGGTCATTGATAGCGACTATTTCAATGTTTTCTTTTTCAAGTAGCCTTCTAAACGATAACCGTCCAATACGGCCAAAGCCGTTAATAGCAACGCGTATTTTTTCCATGTACAGAGAAAATTGGTTTGTTTTCAGGGGCAAATATACAGATAATATAAACCTTTCCAGTAATTCCCGTAGCTAATATAGTTAGTAATACACCTAGTGTTTTAGTATAAAGGCTATATTCAGTAATTAGTATAAAAGTATTATTTTACTAATTACTGATAGTATTTTAGTAGATATTGCTAAACACATTAGTATTATGTATAGTTTGTACTAAAGAAATACTAAAAAGCGTGGAATACTAATATTTATAATAGATAATACTATTTTAGATTAATAGACAAGGAGTAGGGTAGTAGTATTTATCATTGCAAATCTTTACTACCAACACCAACTAAGTCAGCCAAAACCATGACGATTATATAGACTAGCTAAAAGCATCGAAATTGACTACTCTTTACCTGCTCTACGAATGACTGGGCTACTGGATCGTTTAGTGGAACAATATGGTAAACCAAATCGATTACATAGTAATAATGATGGGACCGCCCATGCGGCCCGAGTTTATTAGCCAGACCTTGCAGAACTGGTGTGCTGAGAATAAGGTGATTTTACCTTGAATCGAACCAGGCAAGCCCACTCAGAATGCGTACATCGAACGAGTCGATGAGAGGAGTATACTATAAAGCAGCCTCACCAATCGTTGAAGATTATACCTGTCGAATATCAGCAAGCATAATCTTCAGTCAAAACTGGCTCAAGGGGGTAAGGCCTAACACAGTGTTTATCATGAGAACAGAGCACGCTGCTAAAGAGTCTATAAAAACGACCTTGTATAAAGTTACTGACTTAATTGAAACACAAATTGAGATCCGATCAAAAAGAAGTACAAACAAGATCCGGTTTATAAATGACAGGGCTATCTCAACAAAACATAAAAACGATTACCAAATAATGAATCTTTATATTTCACTGTACGCTTCTTATGATTACCTTTGAACAAGGATGATAATGACTAAACATAATATTGTTATATAACAATATAAAATTTGGTGTTGATAGTTAACAATATCATATTCAATTAGTTATATAGGTATTGATAAACACTTACTTTAATTGATGATCAGCAAAATCGAAGAAATTTGGGCTAACCGTGAGTTACTGACCAAACCAGAATCTATCCAGTTAATCAGAGAAATAATCAATCAATTAGATAGGGGGGAGCTCCGGGTCGCTACCCCGCCTAATGATGAAGCCAGCGACTGGACCGTTAATGAATGGGTAAAAAAAGCAATCCTTCTTTACTTTATTAGTCAACCAATGAAAGCTGAAGAAGTTGGCATCTTTACGTTCAATGACAAAATTCCACTGAAAACAAATTTTTCTGAAGCCAAGGTACGGGCGGTGCCACCGGCGGTAGCACGGTTTGGTTCATACCAGGCACCCGGCGTTATTCTAATGCCATCATACATAAACATTGGTGCGTATGTAGATGAACGGACGATGGTTGATACCTGGGCTACAGTTGGAAGCTGTGCTCAGATTGGAAAAGATGTTCACCTCAGTGGGGGCGTAGGAATAGGCGGTGTACTGGAGCCACCGCAGGCGGCTCCAGTCATTATTGAAGACGGCGCTTTTATTGGGTCAAGATGCATTGTCGTAGAAGGAGCCAGAATTGGTAAACGGGCGGTATTGGGCGCTGGTGTTACTATTACAGGTTCGTCAAAAATAATTGATGTGACTGGTGCTAAACCCGTCGAGTATAAAGGATTTGTTCCTGCTAATTCCGTTGTCATTCCAGGAAGTTATGCTAAACAATTTCCGGCAGGCGAGTTTCATGTACCATGCGCCATTATCATTGGCCAACGTAAAGCGTCTACGGATTTAAAAACTTCGTTGAATGATGCTCTACGAGAAAACAATGTATCAGTTTAATATAATACACTGATTTACAACACTATAATTTACATTTTTTTTAATAACATAAGTAAAGTTTACATAGCTACACAATTATTGTGTAGCTATTTTTTTTTGTAAATTGTTACGCACATTTACTATTTAACATTTATATTTGCCACATCAGTTTACTATAACTTTACAAATGACATGACTATAAATGACAAAATTAAACAGATTCTAATTGACAAGAATTTAACACCATCATACTTCGCCGATGAGATTGGCGTTCAACGATCCAGTATTTCTCATATCCTGTCAGGGCGCAATCGACCGAGTTTTGACATTATCCAAAAAATTATTCGTCGTTTTCCTGAGTTAGGCTACGAATGGATTATGGAAGAAGACAATCAGGCAAGTGCGCAGTCTGTTCCAAATGGGTATAGTAATAGGAGCATGGGGCGCCCTGTAATTGAGCGATCAGACAGATTTAGCATGGGGCAACAACCAACTTCTTATCCAACACAACCCTCAGGGCCAGGCATCCGCAGTCATCGAAATGAAATTCCGCCAGTAAGTTTACCCATACAAATGCCTGCCGATATGTTAAACTATACCGAATCACAACCGACTAGCTCAGCAGCTATGGAGAAGAAAGTAGAACGTATTCTTATCTTTTATACGGATGGGTCATTCCGGGAGTATATGCCTACAACAGCTTAGGACTCTATTGTAGCGGGAATATTATAGCCGCTTCACTACCATTGGCACACATTTTACAGTACAATCGACCATAAAAGAAGTTGTTAAAGCAGCAGACCCTTGCTCAAAAATGTCTTTAACCTGCATGCTCAGGTAGTATGTACCGCCGGGTAAATTACGTAGCGACACGGTGTCAGCACGTTTTTCAGGATGAATTCCACTCAGTTGGGCAACAGGTGTATCGCTCAAACTACTCGTATTAAATACGCTGATCTCGTATGATAGTTGTGGTGATTTTGTATCATCCAGTTGCCAGTTAACCGTCAATTGTTCATTATCAAACGTAGCGGTTAAACTCGAAATAGCGGCAGTTGTGACAACAGTTGGTTTTGCTTCGGGGATAGCTAGTGTAAATTGGTAAGAAGATTGTGGGGCAGTATAGGCACCACACGAATACAGTTTTACTTCTGACTCACTAGTCTGCTCCGCTTTCCAGGCACCTGTTCCAGCCGAAGCCTCAATCTGAGTCGATTTATTCCAGGTGCCATCCTCATTAAGCTTCCAAAAGTTTCGCCAGTAACCGCATCTTTCAACAGGATTACCGCCGAATTTTTCCAGAAAACCGCTGATCTCTGTTCCTTCAAAATAAGCATTATTTTCCGGAGTCACCACCGTCACATAATGCGTCCATTTACCCGTGCCATAGTCATACATAAAAAAGCCAATGTGCGTTTGGTTATCCCCCGTATACCAACGGCGTATCACCGTAGTGTACCAAACTCCGGGTGTCCAGGGCATATCATTATGTGTATGCAACCCCGTACCTTCACCACCAAACCCCGACACAAATTCCCCAGGTATTTTGTATTCGGCATAAGATTGAGGAACGTTGGTATCCTGTAAATCCCAAACGGAAAAAATATTATTGTAGGCTGCGGTACGCTGAATACCAGCATACCGCAGCGTGGACCCAAATAAAAATTTAGTGAGCTCCAATAGGTGCTTGAAACAATACAGCTATTGGGAGCCATAACTTCGCTCATTAATAACAAACCAGGTTTACTACCCAGATTTTTTCCAGTAACGTAAGGGCCCCAACTGGGACAAGTAGCCTCTTGGGCATACAAAGCCGTTCCGTCTATGGAGACCACTAAAACAAGTAAAATAAATACAGTTAGTGGAGCATTAAATTTCATATTGGTTAGTCTGTTATGGTGACGATGTAGCAATAGCAAATTAGTTG
>JANXVQ010000939.1 GCA_025351545.1 Spirosoma sp. | reverse complement strand
GTTGCGCCACCGGACTGGTAAGAGATACCTTTAATGACACCAACGTCATTATAATTCAGAATATTTCCAGTGGCATCAACGATGTTGTTGCTGGCATCGGTCAGGTAAGGGTGCAAATCAGCTTTGTGCACATTACCGCTGTTAATGAATTGGTTAGATGAGTAGCTGGTTGAATAATTTACAGAAACACGGCCTTTCTTACCTTTTTTGGTGAATACCTGAATAACGCCATTAGCGCCCTGCGCTCCATAAATAGACGCCGAAGCAGCTCCCTGTACAACCTCAACCCGGTCTACATTGCTGAGGTCGAGTGAGTTAATGTCGGTAGCGCCTATCTGTACGCCATCAACCATGATCAGCGGCTTGGTACCGCCCTGTACGCTGTTAATACCGCGAAGCAGGATGTTGACCGGATCGCCGGGGTTACCGCTGACCGACGAAATCTGTGCGCCGGGAATTTTACCGATCAGGGCCTGATCGATTGAAGCGGAAGGCGTTTGGGGCAGATTTTTGCCGGAAACACTTTCAACGGCAATACCTAGCCTGGCCTTGCTGGTAGCTACCCCGCTACCCGTTACAACTACTTCGGTAAGTAAACGGGAATCTGATACCAGACTAACATTTATTTCGGACTCGTTACGCACCTGAATTTCCTGGGTTGCAACGCCCACGAAACTAAATATTAAAGCTGTACTTTTCCCAGCTGGCAGCGAGATATCGTATATCCCGTTAGCGTCGGTGCTTGTACCTTTTGTCGTACCTTTTACAACGACTGAAACACCTGGAAGTGACGATCCATCTTCTGCTGATGTTACTTTACCGATTACTCTTCGCTCTTGAGTCCACGCTGTGGTCCAGAGTGAGCATACCAGTAGCATACTCACGCATAGAAATTTCCTCATAAGTAGTTTATTGATAGGTTAAAAAAATGTGCATTTCTAAAACAAATCTATAGAACAAAAAAAGCATTACAAACTTATTGTACAATTTTAATTTGCCAAATGATAATTTGCCCTAGCTAAATATAACCAAAATATTGTTTTGAGGAGAATACTTTTAATCCTCCTCATGTTACTTAATAAAACTACTTAGTACTATTTCACTATATAATACACAAGTATGGGTTTCCACTTTGTTGGAAACCCATATAATAGAATAATGCAAGTCATTGGTGGGCGAAGGCCAGTAAATAGTTCTTAACAAGCCACTAAAAATCAATACATTAATTTAATGTTAATCTATTTTCTTATTGTCTATACTAATCATTTAAGTAAGTAAGCATTTCACATATAAAACATTTCTAAGTTTCCAGCGCTGAATATTGGCCGCTTCGCAGGTAGTTTGGCGATGCTTTTACTGGGTTATAAGGCATATCGGGAAGCGTATCCGAAGCAAATTAATCGAACGCTTGTAACTCGAAAATTTAAGGCAAATTTAATCTCTAACATTAACGTGATTTGGGGGTTTGACAGGCGAATCAGTACTAATAGACCCTGAATCACACGAAACGGCCACACTAAAAAGAGGCTCTCCACCGTAGCAGAGAGCCTCAGAAATGGGCCTTATGATCTATTGATTACTTCGGGTTTTTTGTGGGTGCGCTTCCACTGGCTGGCGGGTTATACACGATTTCGTTATCGGGAACATCCCAGTAATCTAAATAGCCATAGGCAATGGTTGCGTTTGTACTAACAACACCCGTGCGGCTAAGGGCAACGGCTCCCTTCCGGCCGGTTTCCAATAAACCCCATCGACGAGCATCGTAGAAGGACAACGCCCGGAACAACAAGCCAACGCGCCTTTCCCGACGTAGCTCTTCTTTAGCCGCATCCAGGCTCAGACTTGTTCCGGCAACAGCCGCTAAACCAGCTCCCTGTGCCCTACGAACTTCGTCGATCAGCAGAAGGCCATCCTCAATCTTACCCGTGTTAACCAACGCTTCCGCTTTCATCAATTGGTTCTCTTCGTATGAGCTGGCCAGATACAATTCATAACCACCTGCATTCGTGTTTGAGTACGTAATAACCGATGCAGTTCCTTCAGAACCGGCCGCCCCCCGATTAATCAGGTCATAACGGGTGAAGAAGGAATTACCACGTGACGTTTCACCAATATAGGGAGCGGTTCTCTTCCTGAAATTATTCGTAAAACGCAGATCGCCCGTCTTGAAATCCTGAATCAGGCGCTCCGTAATTTTGTACGTGTTGTTGGCACCGGTTGCTTTTCCAGATACTGTTCCGACCGTTGGTGATAAGAAATCAGCGTTTGTATTGGACCGTCCCGTAAAGACAAGGTCCGCTGCCTGAACCCCGTTCGTTGTCAACGTTAGGATGTCGGCCCACTGAGCAGCCGTCATAACACTTACACGCGTGTTAACCAGGAGATTCCGGGCTTTCATCGTGTTGATATTCCGCTGCCACATAGCGGGTGTCAATACGCCACCTTTACCAACCCGGTTAAAGCTTGGAATGAGTCCTTCCATCGATGCAGTATAATCAGAATTGACGGTTAAACCGGCCAGAATGGTAGACGCAGCATCGAAGTTCTTATTCGCTTCTGTAATCATGACCTCTTTAGTCACATAATTACCATTTGTACCATTCAGGGCTTCACCGTTTGCCTTATCGTTAAGAATACCAGCGTAATACATAGAGCCAATTCGGGAATACGCATAGCCTTTCCACCAGTATGCCCATGCTTTCAGAACGCCTTTTTTCGTATCCGCTGCTCCTGTAAACGTTACCCCATCAATGTTCGTCAAGATCGTATTAGCCGCATTATTCATGTTGTACATATAGGCCCACTCGTAATAAGTCGAGTTCTGAAAACCCGTCGAGTTTACATTAGCCGTAATCCGGAGGAAATCAATCTGCTTATTTGGTGAGTTCGGATTGAGCAGCACCGTGCCATCGTCGAGCGTAATCTGATTTGGCGCACCAATCTGGTTAATGAAAACATTGGCAATATCCGTCCCGATCACATCGCCCATTAGTTCGTGATTGCCAATGGCTCCCGACCAGAAGTAGCCTGGCGTGGCATCGTAGTATTTCACATCTTTGAAGCCGGTTATATAAAATCCCTCTCCGTAGGAGATCAGTCCGGTCTCGGTTTTCAGCGCTGCCGAAGACGGCTGGTTGGGATTTTTAACATCCAGTTGTTCTTTACAAGCTGCCATAAACCCGGAGAAAGCCAGCGTTAAGGCAAGTATTTTTAACTTATTCATACGATCAGTTTTTTGAGGTGGGTTTCTTTAAAAGCCAAAGTTTAAAGAAGCCTGGTACGACTTGAAGTTAGGCATCGTGCTGTGATCAGTTCCCCGATCCCAGGCCGAGTTGGACGTTCCTGAGCTGATTTCCGGATCGAAACCGCTATACTTGGTGAGCGTCCAGAGATTACGTCCCGAAAGAACCAGCTGGAGTCTTTTGACAGCCGGAATCTTGAACATTTTAGCAAAATCGACACCAATCGAAATATTTCTCAGGCGCAGGAAGGAAGCATCTTCATAGAAGTAATCTTTGGTTCCGTTGGCCGTACGCTGTGCATAAACACCTCGGTAAAAAGCCGTCCAGGCACCCGTTTGTCCATCAATGGCAAATGGATTAGCGTAGTCGCTGTGGATACCATCGCGGTACATCCATTCTTTCGTCTGGTTATACAGGTGATTACCATTTACCCAGTCAAACTGAACGCCAAACGTGAGGAAGTTTTTGAACGTTATATCATTAATAAACGACATGTTGAATTTCGGGTTGGGATCACCGAAACTGAATTTATCCGCCGTGAAGTAAGGCTGCTTCGTGGCTTTATTAACCACATATCCGTTACTGGCCAGGGTATACTGTTCCTGGTCGGTCGGTATAATAAAGGGATTACCGTTCGCGTCCCGGGCATCAACGCTATGGATGGTTTTGTAGCCATACAACTGCCCGATTTTTTCACCAGCTTTCAACACGTAGTTGGTGCTTCCGGCGTTGGAGGTAACAATAATTGGTGCATCTCCCCGTACAGCAATGATTTGAGAAGATTGCTTACCAAAATTGACCGTCATATTCCATTTCAGATTGGAACTGTGGTAAACCGTCGAATTCAACGACATCTGAAGTCCGTTGGAACCTAAGGTAAACGCGTTATCAGTTAGTTTCCCCAGTCCGACAGAAGGCGCCACATCGACCTGGTAGATAGCGTCTTTTGTTTTCCGATCCCAGTACGTTGCCGACAGTGCAATGGCATTTAACCAACTGCTGCCTTTAAATAGGCTGAATACCATGTCGGTTCCAATTTCTAATTCCTCCGATACTTCTACCCCTAAAGCCGGGTTACTCTGCTGATTGGCGTAGTAGAACGCCGTTGTGTTGCCTACCGTCGTTGGCGTAATGGTTACGTACCGGTCAAACGGCTGAGGCTGGATACCTGCCTGACCATAAGCTGCCCGTAGTTTTAATTCAGGCAGGAAATTGTTCACCGCACTATTTTCCCAGAACTTCAAGGCAGACAAACGCAGGTAAGCATCGCCACGAGGGAATGTAAATGGCTTGGAGCCCTGACCAAAGGCGGACGAATAATCGCTCCGGAAGCCTCCCGAGAAACCGGCAAACTCGCCGATTTCAAACCGTTGGTTCACCAGGAAACCATAGGTAATGAATGGCTCCAGGTAATCCCGATATACCCGCCATGAGGTTGTGTTTGCCGCATTATAAGGCGAATAGGCAGCGGGCAAACCAATGGCCGCGCTGGTATATTCTTTCACCTTACTATTGCGCCAGTCAAACAAGGCCATAGTAGTCGATTTGATCGGAATATTCAGGTGGAAATCTTCTTTGAAGTCGAAGGTAGCCGTAGCCGTAGCCAGGAAGTTCTGGAACACTTTACTGTTCACATACTTCGTCAGATCACCCGTATTCGTTGTGTTGTAATTTGAAATGTAATTGGTTGTTCCCAGGTTTAACCAATATTTATTATTTGCATTATTGGCCTGATTCGCATATTCCAGATCACGGTTTTGTGTCTGGAAATTAAGTCCGTATTTCAAATCCAGGTCAACGTATTTCGGAAACTTATAGTTAAGGTTCAGGTTCTGGATAATGTCGACCTTATTATCATTGTTCCGTGTATAAGCCAGCCGATACGACGGGTTCGATCCGTTGATCCCAATCGTCTGGTTCATATTAAGCGGAATAGAACCATCCGTGGTTGTCAGATCAAAATCAGCCAATGGATACGCATTCAATAAATTATACAGAATAGTCCGGTCGGTTGATTTCAACGTATTTCTGGTATACGCTAACTGCGTAATTGAGCGTAGGGTAAGTCCTTTGGCCAACTGTGCGCCAATATTGGCCGATAAATTACTGCGGTCAAAGTACCCATTATCCCGGATATTGCTCTCCTGGTGACTATTGGAAGCAGACAGGCCAAAGTCGGCTTTTGCACTTCCACCGGTGATGGCAACACTATTATTTATCGTGTTGGCCGGTTTGAAGAAATAGTTAAAGTGATCGTGGTATTGCAGATTGGCGTTGTAAGGCTTACTGTTTGTAGCGGTCGGGTCTGTCGAGTTGTACTGTACATTCTCGGTATAAATGCCATTCGCAGCATCGTAGGTAATGGGCTTTCCTGACGATCCAATGATATTGTTGCTGGCATCGGTAGCGAATGCATGGTACTGAGCTTTGCTCACCCCGCCATTATTCAAATAGGTATTTACAGCAACACCGGATGAAAAGTCAATATTCAGCTGACCGTTTTTACCTTTTTTTGTAAACAACTGAATAACCCCATTGGCGCCCTGAGCCCCGTAAATGGTGGCTGCAGCCGCACCCTGTACGACTTCAACGCGCTCAATTGAGTTCAGGTCAATGGTTTGCAAACTGGTAGCTCCCATCTGAATCCCATCAATCAGAATCATCGGTTGCGTACCCCGGTTGATGGTGTTAATACCACGCAGCAGAATATTCACGTCTGCACCTGGTGTACCACTGCGGCTGGTAATTTGCGCACCCGGAATTTTACCGATAAGTGCCTGATCAACAGAAGCCGAAGGCGTTTGCGGCAAATCTTTTCCGGAAACCGATTCGACAGAAATGGCAATCTTCCGTTTATCGGTAGCCACCCCAACGCCCGTTACAACAATCTCAGCAAGTTGCTTCGTATCGGTCGCTAATTTAACGTCCACAATGGAATTAGCGCCTATGGCAACTTCTTTCGTAGCCATACCAATAAAGGAGAATACTAAAGCACCTTTTGCCGGGACGGCTATTGCGTAACTACCGCTAGCATCCGTAACGGCTCCTATGGTAGTACCCTTTACAACTACCGACACGCCGGGAAGCGAATTGGCATCTTCGGCTGAAGTTACTTTACCCGTAATTTTTCGTTCCTGAGCCCAGCTAAAAGCCCAGGTTGAGCACACCAGCAGTAAGCTCAACAGTAAATTTTTCCTCATATTACCAAGAAGTACAAATTAAGTTAGATTACTCAGAAAGTAATTCTTCAAAATTATGTAAAATGTATGTATATACAAGGATTGATATAAAAAAAATTATATAACTACATAAGTTACTATCGTATAGATATATGAAATATAATTCTGACAAATGACATTAATACAACCTTATATACCAGCATTCTAATTTATGTGAAATCATAATGGCTTATTTTGGCTAACACTCTACTGTATTTTCTTTTATTAATAATGTATATATATTGTATTTTATATTACTAAAACACAATTATTTAAAATACTTTTTTTGGGAAAGCAAACTGTATTTTTTGAGTATAAATACTCAATATAATTGTCACTTATATTTATAACTAAAGAATTAATGGAACTTTAATCAGAATTTAACTTCTCAATTTCACAAATTCATGTCGTTCAGTAAGTCTCTTTTCTCCGTTAATTCTGACCGTCAGGAAGGAGCAATTTCTAATTATTTACGTAAGCCTCGTAAGCTCAGCAGAGTCCTATGCTTTTCTGAACAACAAAAACGCCGGACCACATGGCCCGGCGTTTTTGTTGTACGAGTAGTATTGGAGTCAGGAAATTTCAACGATTGGTTTTTCAAAACTTGCCTCTATCTCACTGCGCATCGACCGGGTGTACTGATAGCCAACCCGGAACAATTCCCTCGCTTTGCTGATATCAGTTGTGGTGTATTGCGACAATTGAGGTGGCTCGATTAACACGTTACATTTCGCAAATCGGTCTCTTGTTTTACTTTGCACAGCCAGCACCAGGCTCCGCTCAATAACACCCCGCATGGAACGGATTGGCTTGCGGGGACCAAGTACGTTGCAATGCGAGCCAATCACAAAATCAACTTTGTTCTCAATAACGTCAACAGGTAAGTTATTTAACACGCCCCCATCAACAAACTGTCGTTTGTTAATAAGCATAGGTTCAAAAATTCCGGGTAAACAACACGATGCCAACACCGGCCTGATCAGTTCGCCCTGCTCGAACACAACTTGTTCGCCAGCATTAAGATCTACGGCTACTATGTGTAGTGGCGTTTGCAAGCCCTCAAATGAGTCGTGGGGAATGTATTTTCTATAGAGATCAACAACCATGTCGAGCCGTAACAAACCCATTCGATTCCAGGCAGGTCGTAGATGTCGCACAAATGCCGACGATTCAATAATTTTCAAACTCTCGTCGGGGGTATAGCCCTGAGCTATCAAGGCTCCCGTGATAGCACCAGCGCTGGTTCCGGCAATTTGATCAAAACCCAGGCCCATTTCCTGCAAAGCCTTAATAATGCCCAAGTGCGCAATACCCCGCGCCCCGCCACCTGATAACACTAAGCCTATTTTCATTACCTGATTGATACGTTCTTTCTCAATAACGGTAAGGATAACTATTTGGTTGTGTGACAGGTGTAGCGTAGACGGTTTGCACTACTTTTATAAAAACTCAGTCAATCTTCCTTTTTCCCTGATGCGAATTCCCCTTTCGGTCATTTCAACCGTGGCAGCTTCCGTTACTGGATCATGTTCGAAAACCAGAATCCAGTTTTCGTCGGCGGCCTGTTTCAGGATGCGGGCTTTTTCGTCCATTGTTAGCAGCGGTCGCACGTCGTAACTCATTACGTACGGCAACGGTACGTGCGCCGACGATGGAATCAAATCAGCCATGTAGGCAACCGTCCGACCGTT
>JANXVQ010000877.1 GCA_025351545.1 Spirosoma sp. | reverse complement strand
CATTCAAATAGCACAAAAATTTAAGTAATAAAAAATGATATTTTTACTTACATTTTTGTGCTATTTAAGTAGATAACTAACTCAATTCAAACTACTTACATAAAGGTATGCAATCAAGGATGAAAATAAGTTTATTCTTAGTTTTATTTTATTCAGGCAGTTATTTGTGGACTATTTAAAGGTATATACTGCATTCGGTGATTACGATGTCTGCAAGGCCTAAAGTAGTCCTACTTATTGACTAGCTTTCCCCGAATTCATCTCTTTGAGAGAAGCCGATGAACCCACTCATTGCTTTCTTTGGTCGCCGACGGGTTGTATAGTACCCTCGTGCTGGCCCCGTGTTTACGAAGTACGCTGAGCAGTCTGCCCAACGCCTAGAATATGAAGACCAGCTAACAAGGATGGTGTACGGCTGACTACCCAGCTCTAAAACGCGGACTGGCTAAATGCCTATCTCAAAAACAAAGACCACACGTTCACCAATGGGCATGGAAACTTTACGGATAGGTACAGAAAAAACCTGCATCTTAATTGATGATGATGAAGACGATCATTGTTTTTTTGTTGCAGCGCTGAAGGGACAATCAATGAAAATCCATTGTACCCATTACCTCAAACCTAAGGAGGCTTTGGAAAAAATAAGCCAGAACAAGGGCACTCAACCGTCCTATATTTTTATCGACTTAAATATGCCCCAGCTAACGGGTTTGGACTGCTTACGAATACTCAAAGGAACCCCGACTTTGTCTGACATACCCATTATTATTTATTCGACTTCGTCCAACCCCAATGATATAGATACGTGCAAACGGTTGGGAGCCACAGCTTATATAATAAAACCAGATAGTATTGATGCGCTGACGAGTAGGCTGTCTATGTATTTTTAAATGGCCGGATAAGTAAGTGGGTGATGAATAACAATCTAATAATCAGCCTATTTCCATTTTTAATTATTCATTTTACATTTAACCGCACGGGCGTCGGACGGCCGATGCCGCCCCGTTTGTCCATTTACTTGAACTAACATCCTGCCCTGCGTATAGTGCCCGCAGATTATACAGGGGCCTGTTTATCCGCCACTCACCAAGTACACCCCCTATAATATGACCAGTAAGGACATTCGGTTTACCGGCTACACAACGCTTGCCAATTGCGAAAGTGAGCCTATTCATCTGCCGGGAACCACGCAGCCATACGGTATGCTACTGGCCGTAAATAGCGCTACTTTTTTGATTGATTTTTGCAGCGCGAATATCATCGACTTTTTGGGTCTCGATGTCAACGATGTGTTGGGTAAAGCCCTCGACGAGATTATTGGGAAACAAGAATGCAGCAATATTAACCGGCACCTGACCGAACGTAATCCCGAACAGTTCTATACGCTTACGTATAAATCGGTTTCGTTTAGTACGGCCCTCTACCAGCAGGGTGAGTTGCTGTTGTTGGAAATAGAACGTTTTCCAGACCAGTCACTTTCGCTGCCCGATTTATTTCAACAGAGCCGAAATTTCGTCAGTTACCTGGAAAAAAGTACTGATTTACGCGGGCTTTGTACGCATGTGGTCAACGAAATCAGGGCCATTACGGGCTATGACCGCGTGATGATTTACCGCTTCGACAACGAGTATAATGGGGAAGTGTATGCCGAAAGTGTGGGTGAAAACATTGACTCGTTCCTGGGTCTGCATTATCCGCACACCGATATTCCTCCGCAGGCTCGGGCTTTGTTTGCCCGTAATTTGGTGCGGATGATCCCCGATGTTCATTACGAACCGGTAGCGGTGATGACCCTGCGCAAAAACGCGACCCACCAGTCGCTGGATATGAGTATCGGCGGCTTGCGAAGTGTATCGCCTATTCATATTCAATATTTGAAAAATATGGGTGTGGGCGCCAGCCTGACGGTTTCGTTGATTCATAACAAGAAATTGTGGGGCTTGATCACCTGTCATCATAACTCACCCAAACTGTTGCCCCCCTATACCCGACTGACCACCAAGCTGCACGCTCACTTTTTAACCTCGCAAATTTCGAATCGGGAAGCCGCCCGGGAATATGATGCCACCCTGCGCATTCAGGAGCAACTGAGTCCAACCCTTACCAGCATTAATAAAAGCACGCTGGACCAATACAAAAACAACAGCCAGCTTTACACGTCTATACAAGCCGATGGCATGGCGATTATCACCGAAAAGGAAATCCACCTGTCGGGCAAAACACCGGGTAAACAACAAATTGCGGATCTGGTTAGCTGGCTGGATACCAAAACCGATGCCGATTATTATGCAACATCGCGTTTAGTCGGCCATTACCCCGGAGCACTGTCTATAAAAGATACGGCGTCCGGTGTGTTTTTTCATTCCTTATACAAAGCTAGTAAACAGGGTGTTATCTGGTTCAGGGGCGAAAGCAAACGAACCATAAACTGGGCGGGCGATCCAGAAAAAGCCATTGATCTAAGCCAGGATGCCCTATTGCCCCGAAAATCGTTTGCCTTATGGAAACAGGTCGTTGCCAATACGGCGGCTCCCTGGGAAAAACCGGAGATTGATGCCGGTATTCGCCTGGCGACGAACATTCAGAATAATCTGTTTTTAACTTACATCACTCGAGAAGAAAAAAAATACCGTTT
>JANXVQ010000829.1 GCA_025351545.1 Spirosoma sp. | reverse complement strand
TCTGCCCTTGCCGTCACGGGTGCGGGCCTTATTAGTCTCCCAAGTCTGGAAGCCATTGCCAGTCAGCGGCAACGAATTTCGCCTAATGACAAACTTCAGATTGGGTTAATCGGCTGCAATGGCATGGGCTGGTCAGATCTTCGCTCCCATTTGCTACAGAGCGATGTGCAATGTGTAGCCTTAGCCGATGTGGATCAGAGTGTTCTGGATAAACGAGCAGCCGATGTCGAAGCCATCCAGCATACCCGGCCTCAACTTTATAAAGACTACCGGAAACTGCTCGAAAATAAAGATATAGATGCCGTAATTATTGGCACCCCCGATCATTGGCACTGCATGGCCATGATTGATTCGTTGTCGGCAGGCAAGCACGTTTATTGCGAAAAACCATTAGCCAACAGCATTGAAGAATGTAATTTGATGCTGGCCGCTGCGCAGAAATACAAAAAGATCGTACAGATTGGGCAGTGGCAACGCAGCGGGTCACATTACGAAAAAGCGATTGAGTACGTTCGGTCGGGCAAATTGGGAAACATTCGCTTAGTAAAAGTTTGGGCTTATCAGGGCTGGATGAATCCTGTTCCTGTCCGGCCCGACAGTGCGCCCCCGGCAGGCGTTGACTATGCTATGTGGCTTGGACCCGCTCCAAAACGACCGTTTAATCCGAACCGATTCCACTTCAATTTTCGTTGGTTTTGGGATTATGCCGGTGGATTAATGACAGACTGGGGCGTTCATGAAATTGACATCGCTCTGTATGCTATGAATGCTAAAGCACCAAAATCGGTGATGGCCTCGGGCGGAAAACTCGCCTATCCCGATGATGCTTCGGAAACGCCCGACACCTTGCAGGCTGTCTATGAATACGATGGCTTCAATATGCTTTGGGAACATGCAACGGGTATCGACGGCGGCAACTATGGCCGAACGGAAGGCATCGCTTTTATTGGCAACAACGCTACACTTGTTTTGAACCGGGATGGCTGGTCGCTGCTTCCCGAAACAGAAACCAAGAATGGCATTAAAGTGTATAAAGTTGACGACATCCCCGATCAGGCGCGTAACGGCGACTACCTGAACGAGCATACCAAAAACTTCGTACAGGCAATTAAAGCCAATGATGTGAGTATGCTTAAATGCGGCATCGAAACGGGTAGTATTGCCGCTATTAACGCTCACATGGGTAACATTGCCTATAAAACAGGCCGAAAAGTTTACTGGGACACCGCAGCAAAAGGGTTCAAGAATGATACGCAGGCAAATGCGTTGATTGCCGCCCATTACAATAATGGCTGGAAATTACCCGTCGTTTGATAACAGGGCATAATCTGGCCTGAAAGCTCCCAGCCGCCTAACACAAACGTCCAAACACATTGGCCGCCTTAACCAAACAACCAGCGATTTGCTTCTACCAGGAAAGCGCCTTTTAGAAAACACATGGAATACAGAAAATTAGGAGAATCTGATTTAAGCCTTTCAGTTATTACATTTGGTGCCTGGGCCGCCGGCGGATGGATGTGGGGTGGCACAGAACGAAAAGGGGCAATCCACGCAATTAAAGCGTCTTATGATTTGGGGGTAACCTCCATCGATACAGCGCCAATTTACGGACAAGGGACAAGCGAGGAAATTGTTGGTGAAGCCATCAAAGATATTCCCCGCGACAAGGTACAAATCCTGACCAAGTATGGCATGCGTTGGGATTTAGCTAAGGGTAATTTTGGGTTTAAAAGCCAGGACAACGATGGAAACTCGATCGACGTTTACAGATATTCGGGTAAGGACAGCATTATTAAAGAATGCGAAGACAGCCTGAAGCGGTTAAAAACAGATTATATTGACCTGTATCAAATGCACTGGCCCGATGTAACCACGCCCATTGACGAAAGTATGGAGGCTATCTTGCGGTTGATTGAGCAGGGTAAAGTTCGTCAGGCTGGTGTTAGCAACTACAACGTCGACCAGATGAAACAGGCAGAAACCGTGCTCAAACTCGCATCGAATCAGGTGCCATTCAGCATGATTAACCGCGATATTGAGGATGAACTTGTTCCGTATTGTCTCGAACACAAAAAGGCAATTCTGGCCTATAGCCCAATGGGGCGCGGGTTGCTAACCGGCAAAATTAAACCCGGTCATCAATTTGCCCAAGGTGATCATCGGGCAAGTTACCGGTTCTTTAAAGAGGAAAATATTAAGCAAACCGACGACTTTCTGCAAAAAATCAAGCCGTTGGCCGACAGCAAAAACGCCAGTCTGAGCCAGTTAGTCATTCGCTGGACTATCGACCGCCCCGGCATCACAATTGCGTTGGTTGGCGCCCGTAATGCGGAGCAGGCCGTTCAAAATGCCAAAGCTATTGATATTCAGCTATCACGTGACGACATTGATTTTATCAATCAGCAACTGGAGGCATTAGAGTTGGTATAAATCATTAGGCTCTCCTACCCAAAACCGGTCGATTGTATCGGCTTTGGGTAGGAAAGATTTCTCCATTGACGCCAGGCTTCAGCGAGAGAATTATTTGATAGAAAATGAATTTATGACGCGTATTTACAGTCTTGCCCTACTCGTTTGCATTAGCTTCAGCCAGCTGGTTTTAGCACAGCTACCGCCCATTTTCGACCAGAGCCGAAGGCGGTCGGCCCAAAGCGAAGCCACCGTTCGCAGGTTTCTGTCACCCGTAAAAATCCTGTGGCGTACCGGCTCAATTACCAACGCTGAACGCCTGTTGAAACCCGGCAACGGGCAGGCCGACCTGTCGGGGAAAGATCTTTGTTCATTGAAAAGTGACGCCACGGGGAAGCCCAGCCTGTTACTCGATTTTGGCAAAGAATTGCACGGTGGACTCCAGATCGTGACGGGTCAATGGAAAGTTAGTAAACCCATCACCGTGCGGATACGACTTGGCGAATCGGCCAGTGAGGCTATGGCGGATATTGAGCCGAAACAAAACGCGACCAACGATCACGCCATGCGGGATATGACGGTGCAAGTGCCGTGGCTGGGAAAGTTGGAGATTGGAAACACAGGTTTCCGATTTGTCAGAATTGATCTGGTCGATGGCGATACCGAACTGCTGCTCAAAGAAGTACGGGCCATTTTCACATTCCGTGATATTCCCTACCTCGGCTCCTTTCACAGCAGCGATGAACTCCTCAACAAAATTTGGGCAACGGGTGCTTATACCGTTCACCTCAACATGCAGGATTATTTATGGGATGGCATTAAGCGAGACCGACTGGTTTGGGTGGGCGATATGCACCCGGAAGTGGCGACAATAAACGCCGTGTTTGGCTATAACGATGTCGTTCCTAAAAGCCTTGATCTAGCTCGTGACATTACGCCCCTGCCCGGCTGGATGAATGGCATCAGCACGTATTCGATGTGGTGGATTCTCATCCAGCGCGACTGGTATCTACACAACGGCAATCTGTCTTATCTGAAACAACAGAAAGCTTATCTCGTCAATTTGCTGAACTTACTCATAGAGAAAATCGATGACAAAAACAGCGAAAAGCTAGATGGAATGCGCTTTCTGGACTGGCCTTCCAGCGAAAACACAAAAGGTATTCATGCTGGTTTACAGTCGATGATGGTGCTTTCGCTGAGTGCCGGTGCCGATTTATGTCGTATACTGAGCGATCCGACAACAGCGGCAAAATGCGACAACGCGTTAAGTCGTTTACGAAAATATGTACCCGATCCCAATGACTCTAAACAAGGCGCGGCTTTGCTGGCATTGTCGGGACTGATACCCGCCGAAAAAGCCAATAAAGACGTGCTGGCTGTAAACGGGGCTCATAATTTCTCCACATTTTATGGCTATTACATGCTTCAGGCCAAGGCAAAAGCGGGTGATTATAAAGGTGCATTAGCTAACATTCGGGAATTTTGGGGCGGCATGCTCAGCTTAGGGGCCACTACTTTCTGGGAGGATTTTAACCTCGACTGGATGACGAATGCAGGACGCATTGATGAGCTGGTGCCGGAAGGTAAGAAAGATATTCACGGCGATTATGGTGCCTACTGTTACATCGGTTTCCGGCACAGTCTGGCGCATGGCTGGGCATCGGGGCCAACGCCCTGGCTAACCGAGCACGTACTAGGCATTCAGGTAGTGGAGCCGGGTTGCAAAGCCATCAAAATTGAGCCTCATCTGGACGATTTGACATTTGCAGAAGGTAGTTTCCCAACACCCTACGGTCTGCTAAAGGTGAAGCACACCAAACTGGCCAACGGCAAAATAAAGTCTGAGATAAGTGGCCCGAAAGAGGTAAGGATTATCCATTGAGCCAAACAGCGGGAAGCTTTAGCAATAACTAACAGTCTGGTGTTGAACACAATACTCAGCTTCGACCTCACTACCAAAGGGTTCCAATTCGACAGGTGAGCCATGACTTATAGCTACTGTTGTTCTAAGAATTGCCCGAACGATGTAGAATCCTTCCAGTTCTTCAGCCGTAGTGACTACGACAGGTTCTTTTTTCTCGTTAGGCACTGCAATCGGCTCACTGTTGATTACAACCGGTTCGCCCTGTTCTTTGATTAGTGCCGTCGTTAGTCGATCCTTAATCTGATCAGAAAACGTTTGTTGGAATGACTTTTTAACGAGCCCGGTAAAGTATTCAAGTCGCAGAGCATTCATTTGCCCAGTAAATACCTGTTTGGCAATTGCATTCAATTAGCAGGCAAGGCTCTGGCTGTCCGTTTACTTCTCGCATGATGGCGTAATCAACTTTTTCACCCTTCTTGGTGCCGATATCAGAAATAAATTCCGGCACTACTTCGAACGAATTAAATACGTCATAACCAAGCGCATTTAAAACTCTCATTACAGTAGATAAACCCCATTATTGTCATTAGACGTATAGAATAAGTCCAGTTAGTCAACCTACTCTTCCTCTTCTGCTATGACACACCAATCGAATCGCCGGGATTTTCTGAAGCAGAGTAGTGCGGCTGCCCTTAGTTTAGCGCTGTTTCCAAGTTTAAAACGGAAAGTTGCGCCCAGCGATCGGGTACGGGTGGCCCATATCGGCCTGAACGGCATGGGTACGAATCACCTCAACTGGTTTGCAAAACTCCCTGAAGTGGAGGTCGTTGGCCTGTGCGATCTGGATGAAACACATCTGAGCAAAGCGTTGAGCACGTTGCAAACGTTACAACCTGATACCACCGCCAAAACATATTCCGACTTTCGATATCTACTTGACCGTAAAGACATTGACGCCATCACCTGCGCCACACCCGACCATTGGCATGCTCAGGTTGCGATTATGGCATTTCAGGCGGGGAAAGATGTGTATGGCGAAAAACCGTTGTCTTACAGCGTTCGGGAAGGCCAGAAAATGCTGAAGGCTGTTAACCGCTATGATCGGATTTTTCAGCTGGGAACTCAGATTCACGCGGGCGATAATTACCACCGCGTTGTCGAACTGATTCAGTCTGGTGCCATAGGTAAGGTACATACCGTACGGCTCTGGAAAACGGGCTTCCCACCCGTGTTGGGTCCCGCCAATTACCAAACACCACCGTCTACGCTGAACTGGGATATGTGGCAGGGACCCGCTCCGGTTTCCCTTTATACACCCGAACGCTGCCATTTTAACTATCGCTATTTTCTGGATTATTCGGGTGGCGTGTTTCAGGATTTCTGGTGCCACATTGCCGATGTAGTTTGGTGGGCCATCAACCCAACCGGATTGAAAAGTATCAAGGCCAAAGGTGAAACACCCGAAGGTATTGGTGATGCCCCTAAGTGGATAGACATCGACTACGAATTCGATGGTCTGTCGTTACATTGGACCAATACACCACCCAACGTGCCGGGTGCCGATAAAAAGGGCATTGGTGCGTATTTCGAAGGCGACAAAGGAACGTTGCTCTGCGATTATAACACCCGTGAAATCACTATCAACGGCGTTGTAATGAGCGACATAGCTGAAGTTCCTATTACCCTTGAGCGCTCGCCGGGACACCAGCAGAATTTTATTAACGCGGTGAAATCACGCAAACAGCCGGAGTCGAATTTAGCCTACGCCCGGCAGATGACCATGCCAATGCATCTTGGACTCATTTCATACCGGCTCGGCCAGCCCCTGGAATGGAACGCCCACAAAGAGAAATTCAGGCATAATTCCGAAGCCAATGCCCTGCTGTCGCGGGATTATCGCAAAGGCTGGGATTTGATTTGAGGTTTCGGTGAACCTGGCTACAAAAATCCAGGAGTCACCACAAGAAGAAATCAGATTTTCTATCATTTGACCAGAACTCCACAGTCCGATCGAATGATAGAAAACCTGATTTTACGCGTGAAGAAAACT